>JAFGPU010000032.1 GCA_016936035.1 Acidimicrobiales bacterium | reverse complement strand
TGCGGCTCTGCGTCAGGGCCACGGGACCTCCACGGCGGATTCGGGTCACCGAGATTTGTGACGAGTTTCACATGCCACCGCGGTCAGTGACGGAAGGCGTGTGGCTGTGACGGGCCAAAGATACCGGTAGTCGGTGCTTTGGGCAAGCACTTTTTTCTGCATCGAAAGGACGAGTTTTCGTGACACAGGTGATCGGCCACCGGGGCGCCCCCCGGCTCGAGCCCGAGAACACGGTCGCGTCGTTCCTCGCCGCCGTCGCCACCGGCGCCGACGGGATCGAGCTCGACGTGCGACGCACGGCCGACGGAGCCCTCGCGGTCCACCACGACGCGCACCTGGCCGACGGGCGGGCGCTCGTCGACATGCCGGCGGCCGACCTTCCCCCGGTGATCCCCGACCTGGCCGCTGCGCTCGACGCCTGCCGGGGTGTCGCCGTCGTGAACGTCGAGATCAAGAACTGGCCCGACGACGTCGACTTCGACAGCTCGCTGCAGGTGGTCGAGCACGTCGTCGAGCTCCTCGGGGGCCGGCCTGCGGCCGAGCGGACGCGCCTGCTGGTGTCGTGCTTCCACCTGCCCTCGCTCGACCGGGTGCGCGAGCTCGCCCCCGACCTGGCCACCGCCTGGCTCGTCATCGGTCCCGGCGCGGACGGCAGGACGCCGACCGGGGCCGACCCGGTGCGGGCGATGGTCGCCGAGACGGTGGCGCACGGCCACGCCGCCCTCCACCCCCACCACGCGTTCGTCACCCCCGAGCTCGTGGCCGTCGCCCACGAGGCGGACGTGGCCGTCAACACCTGGACCTGCGACGACCCCGACCGCATCCGCTGGCTCGCCGGCCTCGGCGTCGACGGCATCGTCACCAACGTCCCCGACGCCGCCCTCGCCGCGCTCGGACGGTCCCCGACGCCCGTGACGCCGGAGCCCTGACCGGCGCGAGCGGTCGCGACCAGCCCGCCACCGGTCCTTCGGCGGCCGCTGGACCGCCCGGTCGTCGGCCTCAACCGACGGCGACCGGCCCTGGGGCCGGCCGGCGGTCAGGGCACGACCAGGTCGAGCACCTCGGGATCGTGGCGGAACTCGAGCAGCTCCGCGTCCCCGAGGTGGTCGCCGTCGACCTGGTACGGCACCGGGCCGTAGGCCTCGATGGTCAGCGACGCCAGGTCGGTGCGGTGGTCGACCCAGCGGCTGCGGCGCAGCAGGCGCCCCTGCCCGAGCGCCGAGGCGATGACGGGCACGAAGCGCGTGAAGGCCATGGTGCGGACCGTCACGGCCGCCAACCCGCGGTCGAGCGTCGCTTCGGGTGCCAGGTCGAGGGGACGGTTGCCCAGGTAGGTATAGGGGTTGGTGTTGAGGACGATGCTGAGATAGCCGTCGTCGACGACGCTGCCGTCCGCGTGGTGGACGGCGAAGCGGGGACGCGACCGGTCGAAGTGCCGGGTCCACGTGTCCAGCGCGGCGTAGACGAACAGCGGGTGCCCGGCGTAGCGCTTGAGCCCCGAGCGCCGCTCGACCTGCTCGACGACCGCGGCGTCGAAGCCCACGCCCGTGTGGAACAGGTAGTAGCGGCCGTTGACCGAGCCCAGGCCGACGCGACGGATCGAGCGGCGTGCCAGAGCGTCGAGCAGCACGCCGGTGGCCTCGATGGGGTCGTTGGGCAGGCCGATCGTGCGGGCGAACACGTTGGTGGACCCGCCCGGTAGCGGGGCCAGGGCGCACGAGGTGCCGGCCAGCCCGTTGGCCGCCTCGTTCAGAGTGCCGTCCCCGCCGAGCACCGCGACGACCTCGACGCCCGACGCAGCGGCCCCCTGCGCCAGCCGGGTGGCGTGCCCGCGGCGGCTCGTCTCGGCCACGGTCACGTCGTGGTCGGCGGACAGCGCCTTGCCGATGACGACGCGGCCCCGGGGGGTCACGGACGAGGCCTTGGCGTTGACCAGGAGCAGCAGTCTCACGATCGCGGCGAAGTTACCCCAGGTTGCCGCGGCCACTGGACGCCGAGGCGGCGATGACGGCGATGATGGCGCCCGGCCGCCCGTCGCCAGGGGGCGAACCCCTTCGCACCCGCCCGACGATCTTGGGGGTCGGAGGGGCGATGCGGCATCCGGTGCGCATTCTCGTGGTGGACCCCCAGGCGGGCGAGGCTCGCCGTGTCGCGACTGCGCTGGGGGAGGCTGGCTTCGAGACGACCGTGTGCACCGGCGCGGAGGACGCGACCCGGCTGGCCACGACGTTCCGGCCCGACCTGGCGATGCTCGAGCAGTGCCTCGGCGGGCAGGTCGACGGGATCGGTCTGGCACGCCGCCTCCGCGCCGAGGGCGATCCCCTGCTGATGTTCGTCACGCGCGACGCGACCGTGCACAGCCGGCTGGCGGGGTTCGAGGCGGGCGCCGACGACTACGTGGTGAAGCCGTACGTCGTCGAGGAGCTGGTGGCGCGCGTCCGGGCGCTGCTCCGCCGGGCGGGCAGGACCGACTCTCGGGTCAGCCACGTGGGCGACGTCGTCATCGACGAGCTCGCGCACCGTGCGCTGGTGGACGGCTGCGCCGTCGAGCTGGGGCCGACGGACTTCGCGCTGCTCGCCGTCCTGGCCCGTCACGCCGGCCACGTGCTGTCCAAGCGGCGCCTGCTCGACCTCGTGTGGGGCTACGACACGCTCGAGGAGAACCGGGTCGAGGTGCACGTCAGCATCCTCCGCCGCCGGCTCGGCCCCGCCGGTGCCCGCCTGATCCGGACCGTGCGCGGCGTCGGCTACGTGCTGCGCGAAGACGACCGCTCTCAGCTACAGGTTTCCTAAAGGTTGCCGACGTAGACCGTCCATGGTGGGCGGGGGTGTTCCACGGTGTGCCTCCCGCCCCGATGTCCGGCGGTGCCGACCCCGTGCCGCCGGGTGACGACGACCAACGGATGATCGGAAGGTGCGGGCATGAGCATTCGACGGGTTGGCGTGCGTTCGAGCGCGCCCGGAGCAGGGAAGGCGACCCAGGGGAGACGCCGCCGGGGCGCAGCCTGGGCGGCGCTCGCCGCGATGGCGGGCGCGATCGGGATCTGGATCTCGCCGGCCGAGGCCGTGCACGACGCCGGCGTGTTCGAGCTCGACGGCAATGCCGTCAACGAGGGGCTCGACGACTGGGACAACGTGTGTCACGAGGTCACGGTGACGAACGACACGGACGGCCTGATCCCCGACCAGTGCACGACCGCCGGCGACACGAGCGGCGCCACGGCCGTGGACTGGGCCGACGACGGGCCCCTCAACGCCACCATCTTCACCGGCGGCGGCTCCAAGGACCCCCAGGACATCTCGGACTGGTTGTGGAAGGACGAGGCCGGCGGCCTCCCCGACAAGGACAACCTGCTGCACGCCTTCGCAGCTCGCTACTCGGTGGCCCCGGACATGGACGACAGCGACGACACGCTGTGCCCCGCCGGTGACTTCCCGTCGTGCGAGCTGCTCTACTTCGGCTCCGACCGCTACGACAACAGCGGCGACGCGCAGCAGGGGTTCTGGTTCCTCCAGGACGAGGTGACGACCGCCGGCGCTCCCGGTGGCGGCGGCACCGGCTTCGACGGAGCGCACCTCCCCGGCGACGTCCTCGTCATCAGCGAGTTCAGCAACGGTGGCACGACGTCGTCGATCAAGGTCTGGGAGTGGGATCCGACCTGCACGAAGAACGCCGAGGGCTGCGCCGACAACAACCTGCGCATCCTGGCCGAGGACGACACGGCCAACTGCGCCAGCGCCGAGGCCGGAGACCAGTTCTGCGGGCTCGTCAACTCGGCCGACGGCACCGTGGCGCCGTGGTCGTTCACCGACAAGAGCGGCAACGACAGCTACCTGCAGGGCGAGTTCTTCGAGGCGGGCCTCAACCTGTCGTCGCTGGGCCTCGCCAACCGGTGCTTCGCCACGGTCGTCGCCGAGAGCCGGGCGTCCACCTCGGCCACTGCCACCCTGAAGGACTTCGTGATCGGCACCTTCGGAGAGTGCGAGACCGAGGTGGTGACCACCCCCCGGCAGGGTGACGGCAGCGCCATCCCCCAGGACGGGCTGTCGATCGGCACCGGCACCGTGACCGCCGCGGACGCGGCCACGATCGAGGTCAACGGGATCTCGGTGTGGGACGGCAGCATGGAGTTCTTCCTCTGCGGCCCCGTCGCCGCGGGGGTGACCTGCGACGAGGGTGGCGTGCCCATCGGCGATCCCATCCTCGTGGACGAGGCGACGGCGCAGCCCGTCCTGTCGGAGGCGGCCACGCTCACCTCCGTGGGTCGGTACTGCTGGCGCGGCGAGTTCACGTCTGCCACGGCGGGCGTCCCCGACGCGTCCGACAGCTCCGAGGGTGAGTGCTTCGACGTGAGCCCGGTGACGCCCACCCTGACGACCCAGGCCACCGACGCCGAGGGCAACCCGATCACGGAGGACGTGCCCCTGGGCGACGCGGTCTACGACACCGCTGAGCTCACCGGGACCGCGACCGGGCCGGGTGACGACGGACCGGACACCACCTATCCGTCGATCAACGCGACCAACGGCGAACCTGCCGGGGGGACGATCACCTTCACGCTGGTCGGCCCAGACGACTGCTCGACAGTCGCGAGCGGGACCGGCACGAACCCGCAGGACGTCACCGTGAGCGGCGACGACACCTACGGGCCCGTCAGCTTCACGCCCGACACAGCGGGTGACTTCGCCTGGAAGGCCAGCTACGGCGGTGACTCGCCCAACACCAACGGCACCTCGCACAACGATGCGTGCGACGATCCGAACGAGGCCGTCACCGTCCTGCAGCTGCAGCCCGACATGGACACGGCGCAGAGCTTCGTCCCCAACGACGCGGCCACGGTCACCGTGGCGTCGGGCGCCGGAGGCAACCTCGCCGGGACCGTGGAGTTCGACTTGTTCGTCGACGACGCCGACTGCAGCGGGCCGGCGGCGTACGAGAGTGAGGCGATCGACATCGCGACGGGCACCGGGAATGGGCTGTCGCAGACCGTCATGAGCGACAACACGACGGCGTACGACGCGGACGGGACCACGTTCCACTGGGTCGTGACGTACACCAGCTCGAACCCGGCCCACACGGATGTCACGAGTGGGTGCGGCAACGAGCACTCCAGCATCACCGTCGACAACGGCGTGACGCAGCCGGCCGACTGACCGGTCGTCCCGCCCCTGAGGCGAACGTCGACCCGAGGGGCCCCGGTGCGAGCCGGGGCCCCTCGGCGACTGCCGGTGCCGCCCGATGCGGTACGTCGACCACCGGGACGAGGCGTGCCCTTGTCCGCACACGCACTGCGGCGGGTGTCCTACACTCTGCGTCGATCGACACTCGTTGCGTGGTGAACGGGGTGCGGTACGTCCGGCGGGACGACACGCCCGGTGCTGCGCAGGGCGAGGGGCAGCGATGCACCGGCGCGAAGGCATCGAGGACGAGTTCGGAGCGGTACTGGCCCGGGTGCGCGCCGGCGAGGCCGCCGCGTTCGACCGGATCTACGCCACGTTGGCACCTGCGATCGCCGGCCTCTTCCGCATGCAGGGCGCCTCCGAGCCCGACGACCTGACCAGTGAGGTCTTCGTCGGGGTGCTCCGCAACCTGGCGCGGTTCGCCGGCGACGAGGAGGCGTTCCGCTCGTGGGTGTTCACCATCGCCTACCGGCGGCTGGCGGACGAACGGCGCCGCCACGCCCGGCGCCCCGCCCTGGTCCCGCTCGACGGGCGGACCGACATCGAGGCGCCCGTGGACGTCGTCGGGGAGGTCGAGCGGAACCTCGCCACCGAACGGGTGCGCTCGCTGTGCGAGCGACTGGGGCCGGCCCAGCGCGACGTGCTGCTGCTCCGGCTCGTGGGCCGCATGACCGTCGACGAGGTGGCGAGGGCCATCGACCGGTCGCCCACCGCCGTCAAGGCCCTCCAGCGCCGAGGCCTGGCCGCGATCGTGCGGCTGCTCGAGCAGGAAGGCGTCACCCTGTGACCGGCGCCGCCGATCGTCCTGACGGGCTCGATCCGGGCACGGGTCTCGGCGGGGCCGCCGGTGGTTCTGACCGGCTGTATCGGGGCACGAGTTCCGGCGGCGTCGCCGACCGGCTGCTGCGCGGCGAGCCGTTCGGCGACGAGGTCACGATCCTCGAGAGGTTCCTCGACGACGTCGCCACCGCGATCGACGGACCCCCGCCGCCGCGATCCGCTGCGCTGGAGGCCGCCCTCCGCGCCCTGGCCCCGACCCGGGCCGGCGGCCCCCCGGCCGGTGCGCCCCACGCCGGGACCTGTGGCGTCGGGTCGGGGGGTGCGCGGATGCGTGGCTCGAGGTCGGGCCGCGCCGGGACAGCTGGCGTCGGGCCGGGGGGTGCAGGGCTGCGCCGGCCGTGCTCGCCCCGCCGTCGCCCCAGGCGGTGGGCGGCGGCGCTGGGCGTGGCCGGCAAGGTCGTGGTGGGTGTGGCGGTGGCCGGCAGCGCTGCCGCGGGTGCGGAGGCCGCGGGAGTGCTCCCGGACCCGGTGGGCGGCGCCGTTCGACATGCCGTCGAGGTGGTCACGCCGTTCGAGTTGCCAGGTGGCGATCCGCCGCCGGGCCAGTCCGCCGAGCCCGCGCCCGCCCCCGCCGGCGGCCCGGATGGCGTGGACGACCACCACCATCCCGACGAGCGACCGCCGGCTCCCAGGCCCACCGGCTCCGGTGGGGCGGGCGAGACCGGCGCCGGGCCGGGCGACGGAGCGTCGAGCGCCGCCGGTCGGACCTCGGGCCCCGGGGGTGGGTCCGTCGCCGACGCCCCGGTCAGCGCCTCGGCCCCTTCGGCCGTCGCGATCGACGACACGCGGGTGCAGACCGGAGGGACGGCCCCCGACGCGCCGGACGATCAGGCCCCCGCCCCCGTCCGCCCGGGCGGCCGAGGCGACGGGGCCTCTCACACGGAACCTCCCGGCCGGCCCGACACGGCCGGGGCCTCGTCAGACGCGCCGCCCGTGCCGCCCGACCACTCAGCGACCGCCGTCGCCGGGCCACCCGTTGCCGGACCGCCCTCATCGGGTGGTCCTGGGCCGTCGGTACCCGCTGCCACCCCGCCACCCGCCGCAGGTCCCCCGTCACGAGGTCATCCTGGGTCGTCGGCGCCGGGCGTTGCACCGTCACCGGCCGGTGCTGGGCCGTCCGTGCCGGCCGTTGCGCCGACAACCGACGTCGGCGTTCGCCGCCCGACGTCCGGGCAACCGCCCCGCGTCGCCGAGCGACCTCCGCCTGTGCCTACCAGCGGGCCGCCGTCGGTGCCGAGGTGCGCTCCGCCCGATGGTTACCGCGCGGTCACTTGTGGCGGACGCGATTTGGTCTCCTGGTCCGGCGACGGGCAGCATGGCGAGCCATGAACGTGGTCGTATGCGTGAAGCAGATCCCGGACCCCGCTGATCCCGGGAAGCTCGAGGCGGACAACACCCTCGACCGCAGCGGCAAGCTGATCCTCGACGAGTCCGACAGCTACGGCGTCGAGATGGCT
>JAFGPU010000299.1 GCA_016936035.1 Acidimicrobiales bacterium | reverse complement strand
GCCGGGTCGACACCCGGACCGTCGTCGGCGACGGTCAGGCTGAGGTGGTCGCCGTCCGACCGGACGTCGACCTGCACATGGTCGCCGCCGTACCGGTAGGCGTTGGCCAGCAGGTTGGTGAGGATCTGGTCGACCGACAGCTCGTCCGCCAGCGCCCGGACGCCTGCCGCCACGTGGCTGGTCACCGTGCGGCCCGGCGGCGCCGGGCACGTCACCAGCGCGCGCTCGACCGCTCGACGCAGGTCGACCGGCTCGATCGAGAGCCGGGGCGCGCCGCGTTCGAGCGCCGAGAGGTCGAGCAGGCGGTCGACCAGCCGCTCGAGGTGGTCGGTGCTGTCGACGATGACGTCGAGCAGCTCGCGGTCTCGCGGGTCGGCCATCTCGTGGCCGGCGAGCACCCCGACCGCCATCACGAGTGCGGCCACCGGGGTGCGCAGCTCGTGCGCGGCGCGGGCGACGAAGTCGGCCCGGGCGTCGTCGAGGCGCTGGTGGGCGGCGTCCATCTCGGTGCGCTCGAGGGCCCGCCCGAGCTGCGTGCCGAGGTCGACGAGGACCGACAGCAGCCCCTCGTCCCGCGGTCTCGGCTCGTCCGCGAACAGCTCGAGCACCCCGCGCACCGAGGTGCCGACCATGATCGGCACGCCGACATACGCGCGCAGCGGCCCGGGCGGCGGCCGATTGCTCCGGACGAAGTTCGACGTCGTGGCGAGGTCGCTCGCCCAGACGGGCAGCCCGGAGCTGACGACCCGTCCGGCGAGGCCCTCCTCCGCTCCCAGCGCGAAGGGCCGCATCCAGTCGGGGAACCAGGCGAAGCGGTCGGCGTCGGCGACGCGCCACGCGGCGCTGGGCCGCAGCACCCCGTCGTCCGCCAGCAGCAGCGCGTCCCCGAGGGGCCAGCCGGCGGCCGTCCCGACGGCGTCGAGGGTGCGCTCGATGGCGACCGTGACGTCCGGCGCCTCGTTGATGGCCGTCGCCACCCGATGCAACAGCCCGAGGTAGCGGTGCTTCGTCTCCAGCTCGACCTGCGACCGCACCCGCTCGGTGACGTCGCGGAAGATCACCGACGCCCGTAGCTCGCCGTCCGGGGTGGTGAAGATCGTGGACGACAGCTCGGCGGTGAACACCTCGCCGTTGCCACGGCGCATGGGCAGCTCGGCGCGCACACTGCCCGTGAGCGCGCGTTGGGCGACGGCCGTCCTGGTGGCGGGGTCGTCGACGAGCAGGCCGGACCGTCCCAGCCGGCAGATCTCTGCCTCGGGTCGCTCGAGGATCTCACAGGCGGCGGGGTTGGCGGCGAGGATGCGCCCGTCCGGGGCGGTGAACAGCACGCCGTCGACGCTCTGGCGGAAGATCGCCTCGTACTCGGTGGGGCCGACCGGGCGCGGCTGCCGCCGGAGCTCGGCCAGCGCCAGGGCGGCGCGCTCGGCGAGCGCCTCCAGCACCATGACGTCCTCGTCGTCGTAGGGCCGGTCCGACACGGTGCGCACGGCGCCCAGGGTGCCGATCACCTCGCCGAATGCGAGCATGGGCACGACCGCCAGCCCGCGGATCGGGTAGCGCTCGACGAACCGCACCAGGTGCGGTGTCGTCCGGGCGGCCAGCTGGTCGGTGTCGACGTGCGACAGCACGGCGGGCTCGCGGCGCACGGCGACGGCACCGGCCACGCCCTCGCCCATCGGGTAGGGCTCGGACGCGAGGACCGCGCGGATGAACTCGCGCACCTCGGCGTCCGGGTGGTGGACGGCCGCCGGCTCGAGCGTCTTCCCGTCGTCGGACACGGTGGTGAGCACGCTCGCCTCGCCCACGACCTCGGCGGCGCGGCGGGCGATCATCTCCAGGAGGCGGTCGAGGTCGTCGCCCGCGGCCACCAACTCGTCCCAGAACGAGGAGAGCCCGTGGGTCATGATCGCGACGTCCTTCTGCGAGCGGGGAAGACGCGTGCGCCGTCGCCTGGTGCGATGGTCGCCGAGCCCGATGCCGCCCGGTAGGGCCACAGGTCCCATGCTCGCGCCCGTGGTCCCCCGTGCCGGCGGGCGAGCGGCCGCGCGGCGGGACGCCCGACCCAGCGCCCTCTCGTCCGGGCGGTGGGTCGGGCGTGGCCTGCGCCGCCGGTTCAGGTGGTGGCGGCGATGGTCGCCGCCACCACCCCGGCCATCCCGTCCATCCCTCGGGCGTTGGGGTGCACGGGTGCTGCCGCGTTGGCCGGGATCAAGGGCTCGACCCACCGGGTGCTGGAGCTACGGCAGGCGTCCCGCCCGATGCTCGGGGTGTAGACGTCGACGTAGACGGCACCGTTCGCCTGCGCCTGCTGGGCGATCATGGCGTTCAGCGCCTTGTGCGTGCTGCGCAGGTACGGGACGTCGTTCCAGGCGATGGGCATCGACGGCCAGCACCCGTACCCGCTGTCGGGCAGGATCGTCGGGTAGCCGACGACGAGGACCGTCGCGCCGGGCGACCGCTGGCGGATGCCCTGGATCGTCGACGCGACCTTGGGGGCGGTCGCCTGGATGCGCTGGGCGAGCGTGTCGACGCCGTCGACCACGTACTTGTTGCGGCAGGGCGACCCGAACGGCGACAGGGTGGCGCAGTCCTCGAGGATCCCCGCGAAGCCGATGTCGTTGCCGCCGATGCCCAGGGTGACGACGTCGGTGTCGGCGGTCAGGGCGTCGAACTGGGGTGGGTTCGGACCGGGGAACACACCGTGCTCCTCGGTCATGTGCCTGGTGGTGGCGCCGCTGCAGCTCACGTCGACGAACTGCCCGAAGGTCAGCGCGCGCTGCACCTCACGGGGGTAGTTCTGATCGGATCGCAGGCAGCCCAGCGGGTCGAGCGACTGGTTGGGGATCAGTGGTCCCGCGGTGAACGAGTCGCCGAGGGCGACGTAGCGGTCGGGCGTCTGGGCTCCCGCCCGGTCGGATGCGACCGCGACGGCGCCGAGGGCGACGACGAGGGCCAGCAGCGCCTGGACGATGCGCCGGGGCGCGGCGGGCATGACGTGGCTCGGTGACATGGCCTCCCCCTCCTGTGCGAGCCGACCGCGGGCCGGGGAGACAGCGCCGGCGCGCGCTCACATGGCGCCACCTTGGGTAGCGGTGTCACTCCGTCGCGTGATCTGACCGCACTCTGAACGCTCCGGCGCAGCGTGTCAAGCGTCACATCGCGGCAGTGCGGGTGCGCTGTCTCGGCAGCAGCGCCGGCACCTGCTCCGTCTGCTGCACCGGGCCCGTGCCCGGAGGGCTGTCACGAGAGCGTCGCGTCGCCCGTGTCGTTCGCCGCCTGCCAGGGCCAACGGGAGGTGATCTCGACCTCGAGCGTGAAGGAGAGGAAGGTCCGGATCGCGACGATGGCGGCGAGGACGCCCACCGATGTGAACGTCGGGTCCACCACGACGGTCCGGATGATGTCGCCGGCGACGAGCAGCTCGAGGCCGAGCAGGATCGACCGGCCGATCGACTGGCGCGCCGCCCGGTAGTCGTCGGTCGCGGTTCCCTCGCGCACGAGGCTCGCTCCGTAGCGTGCCAGGGACGCGATCACCCCCACCACGATGACGGCGATGCCCAGGCCCTCGATCGTCCCCCCGACCACATCGACGGCTCCGTCGATGTCCATTCGGCCTACCTCCGAGCGGTGTCGGCGACCATCGGACGTCGACTACCCACGGAGCGTGATGGGCATACGGGGCACAGCGCCTCGGCGCGTCGGGGTGACCGTCGACCGCCCCCTGCTTCTGCGCGTCCACAGGCGCCCGGACGCGCCGAGGGGGCCCGTGAGGGCCCCCTCGGTGCACCACTCGGTCGTCAGTCGGGGCTCAGCGCAGTCCCAGCTGGCTGGAGCAGGACGGCCAGGCGCCCCACCCCTGCATGTCGAGCAGGTTCTCGGCGACCCGGATCTGCTCCGCGCGCGAGGCGTTGGCCGGGTTGCCGGAGCCACCGGCCGCGTTCCAGCTGCTCTGCGAGAACTGCAGGCCGCCGTAGTAGCCGTTGCCGGTGTTGATGGACCAGTTGCCACCCGACTCGCACTGGGCGAGGTCGTCCCACACGGTGCCGCCGCCGCTCGATGCGGCGGGAGCGGGAGCGGGGGC
>JAFGPU010000298.1 GCA_016936035.1 Acidimicrobiales bacterium | reverse complement strand
GCGTCCTCGCCCTCCTGGATGATCGACCAGCCCCGCGTGTGGCAACGGGCGCAGGCGTAGGCCCCGCCGGCGATCTCGAGGTTGAACGCCGCCTCGCCGGTGGCCGGGTCGTCGAAGTCGATCTCGTCGATGGCGGCGTCCATCTCCTCCTCGGACGCGCCCTCGTCAACGAGGCCCAACTCGGTGGCCACGCCCTCGAGGCTCTGGCGCTGCGCCTCCTCGGGCGAGAGCTGGATCGAGTCGAGGTAGTCGACCAGGTTGGTGACCTGCTGCTCGCTGAGCGGGCCCTTGTTGACCGAGGCACCCCAGCCGGGCATGGGCGAGAACGGCCGCCCGTAGTTGATGATGTACTCGACCTCTTCCCGGGTGTGGCGCAGCAGCACCGTGTCGAGCGCCGGCGCCC
Source organism: Acidimicrobiales bacterium (assembly GCA_016936035.1). Taxonomy (GTDB): domain Bacteria; phylum Actinomycetota; class Acidimicrobiia; order Acidimicrobiales; family VFJN01; genus ZC4RG19. The sequence continues at coordinate 2,229 of JAFGPU010000298.1, read as the reverse complement.
GCCAGTTGACCGTGGCCACGAACTCGCCGTCGGCGTCGGTGATGGTGTAGGGCGCCTGGCCGCCGGTGCCCTCGGGGCCGTGGCAGTTCTGGCACTGCGAGCCGGTGACGTAGAGCTCCTCGCCCCGGTTCTCGAAGGTGGTCTGGAAGTTGGCCTCGGCCCCCGACATGCGGCTGGGCTCGTTGAGCCAGTACAGCGGCAGGCCGACGGCGACGACGACCAGCAGCACCAGCGCCCAGCGCAGAGTGCGGTTGAGCACGGTGGTCTCGAGCTCGTCGTCGCCGTAGTACGGCTTGCGGTTGGGTGCGAGCTCGATCTCGGAGCCGACCTCGGCCTGGCCCTGCCGCAGGTTGACCCACACGTAGGCGAGCAGCCCGAGCATGAGCAGCACCACGATGGTGGCGCCGATGGTGGTGACCGTGCTGGCAGCCAGCACGGCCGGAGAGTTGGACAGAGCGCTCATCAGTGGCCGCCGCTCCCGGAGACGCAGTGGGGGCCCTCGGCCTCTTGGCCGGTGGTGTTGGTGCCGATCGGCGGGCCCTCGATGACGGTGCCCGTGTCGACGGTGAACTGGTCGCCGCTCACCTCCATGGCGAAGCGGTCCATGCCCCGGGGCGCGGGGCCGCCCTTCTTCTCGCCCACCCGGTTGTACTGCGAACCGTGGCAGCCGCACTCGAACCACCCGGAGGTGGCGCACTCGGGCACCCGGCAGCCCAGGTGAGGGCACTTCTGCCACAGGGCGACGAGACCGGCCTCCATGCCCGCCAGCTCGGGCGGCGTGTAGACGGCACGGGCCTTCTCGAGCGCCGAGGAGGGGAACTCGGTGACCCACATCTGGCCCTCGGGGTAGTAGGCGAAGCCCCCGCCGTCCGCGATGGCCGCCTTGATGTCGGGGATCTTGCCGACGTTGATCTTGGAACCGAAGCCGCCCGAGCCGCTGGGCCACAGGAACGCCAGCACGGCGGCGCCGAAGCCCGACAGGCCGAGGGCGAACGACACGACGATCGACCGGTTGAAGAACTGGCGGCGCGTGACGCCCACGGTCTCGTCGTCGGGCGGCACCCACTCGACCGGGGCCTCGGCGACCTTGACCGGCGCGGCCGACTCGCGCCGGGCGAGCACCGCGGCCCGCTCGACCTCGCGCCCGCTGACCGGTCGCCCCTCGTCCGCCAGCTGGACCGGGCCGCGGTCGCGACGGGCGGTCTCGCTGCTCAGCACGCCCTCGGCCGAGCCCGTGTCGCGGCGCCGGGCCGAGGCGAACAGCAGGATGCCGGCCAGCACGACGAGGACGGGGACGGCGATGGCGATGATCGTGGTGGGACTCATGAGAGCGCGTCCTTTCCGATCACAGCTCGAAGAACAGGCCGTCGTTCCAGGGGAACACGAAGTTCTGCCCCGGGCCCCGGAAGAAGGAACCGATCAGCACCAGCACCGCCCACGACATGAGGAAGATCGTGAACAGCGAGATGGCGAACTTGCGGTCCTCCGGCTTGTTCGAAGGGTTGCGGTCTGTGTAGGGCGCCAGGATCAGGCCGATGAGGCCGAAGCCCGGCAGTGTCACGCCCGCGACCATGGGGTGGAACATGGTCAGCAGCTCCTGCAGGCCCAGGAAGTACCACGGTGCCTTGGAGGGGTTGGGCGTCTGGTTGGGGTTGGCGAGCTCGAGCAGCGGGGCGTTGACGAACACCGAGAACACGAGCAGGAAGGCCGTGCAGGCCAGCGCGGCCACGAACTCGATGCCCAGCAGGTGGGGCCACACGTGCACCTTGTCCTGCGGGGTGGCCTTGACGTCCTGGATCGAGCCGGACTTGACCACCGTCAGCAGGCGCTGCGTGTGCCCGCCGGGGCCGGTGGCCGCCGGCGCGGCCGCAGTGGCCGCGGCGGCGGGCGCCGTGGCGACCGCCGTGGCGGTGCCACCGCCGCCGCCCTCGTCGCCGCCGGCGGCACGGGACTTGGCGGCCTTGGAGCGCTCGAGCAGGTGCGCCGGGATGCGGTTGGCGGCCTCGCTCTTGGGCGCGTCGCCCTCGGCCCCGGCCGGGGCGTCTCCGCCGCTCTTGGCGGCCGCCTTCTTGCGGGCCTCCTCGGCTCGCTTGCGCAGGTGTTCGGGGATCTCGGTCATGTCGTCTGGTCCCTACGGCTCACAGCGGCCCGGAGATGCCGCCGTCCTTGCGGACACGCCAGAAGTGGATGGCCATGAAGATCACGATGACGAACGGCAGCATCAGCACG
>JAFGPU010000031.1 GCA_016936035.1 Acidimicrobiales bacterium | reverse complement strand
TCAGGCGGCGCCGAGCAGGGTCGTGTCGACGCCGGCCGCCGCCGACGCCAGGCCGTCAGGGTCCGCGGTCGCGACCCCGGAGGTGAACGGCAGCGCGGCGCGGACGGCACGGCGGAGCCACTGCACCGCGAGCGCCCCGTGGCTGGGCTCGACCTCGGGGTCGACCGGGCGCTGCAGGACGATCTGTACCGCCGTGCGCCGGACCCGCTCGAGGTCGGGCTCGACGCCCTCGGCCCGGGCCCGGTGGACCAGGTGCGACGACACCATGCCCAGCTCGTCGGCACCCCGCGACACCGAGGCCACCAGCGCCGGAACCGCGGTCGCGACCAGGAACGCGGGCGTCCGCCGGGCGAGGAAGCCCAGGTGCCGGAAGCGGCGGGCGAACCGCAGGGCCATCGCCGCGGAGGTGGCGCTCCCGAGCGCGGGGCTGCGGGGCCGGTCGGCGAGCGAGGCGGCGAGGGCGCGGGGGTCGGCGAGGTCCTTGTGCCCGGCGGCGGCACCGGTCACGACGCGGCGGCTCAGCTTGCGGCCGGCGCTCTCGAGCGCCTCGGTGACGCCCGCGAGCGAGACGGTGCCGGCGCGGGACAGCGCGTCGACGGCGGTCCGGACGACGCCGGTCACGTCGTCGTCGAGGCCGTCGCCGGTGGGGCCGTCGGCGACCGGCTCGTCCATGGGTGTCATCCTCCGTCGCTCCTCGTCCGGGCAGCACGCGCGTACCCGCTGCACACCACCGGCAACCGGGGCTCGAGCCCCGTCAGGGGTGCAGCCGGGCGCGCACGAGGTCGAGCGTGCCGTGGTCGTCGATGGCTGCGGTGCTCCGCCCCCACATGGCCCGGAACATCTCGTCACCCCGGTCGGTGACCCCGGCGGTGAGCCGGCCCAGCAACACGATGAACGGTGCGTGCAACATCGCCCGTCGGTAGTCGTCGAGGCAGTCGTCCGGTGCGTAGCCGGTCACGCCGTGGGTGGCGAGCGCCTGCCTGTAGGCGGCGAGGAGGTCGTGCTCGTGGCGGCGGCGCAGGTCGGTCTCGAGGCTGGTGGCCAGGAAGAACGCGACGTCGCGCGCGGGTGGGGCGACCGCTGCCGTCTGCCAGTCGACCACCGTGACGTCTGCCGGATCCTCCGGGTAGAGCAGGTTGTCGAGCCGGTAGTCGCCATGGGTCACAGCCACCCGGTCGCCGTGGTCGAAGAGCCAGGCGGGCAGGAGCTCGCGGGACGCGTCCAGGACGGTCGCCTCGGGCGGTGTCAGCTCGTCCGCGAACCGCTCGGCGAACGCGTCGGCGGCCGCCTCGATGACGGGGGCCATGAACTCGCTGGTGATCGCGGGATCTGTGGTCAACCAGGGTGCGGCAGCCAGCTCGGTGTCGCACCAGGTCGGTCCGTGCAGGCCCGCCAGGTTCACGAGCGCGGCCGCCGCCTGGTCGACCGAGCAGCCGGCGAGCTGGTCGCCCTGGCGTGCGCCGGCGAGGTCGTCGAGCACCAGGACGAAGCGCAGCTGGTCGTCGTCGATGGCGGCGTAGTGGCAGCCGGGGGTGCGGACGGCGAGGCGCCCACCGAGCTCGGTGTAGAACGCCACCTCCTTCGCGTAGGCCATGCCCGCCATCGGTGAGACCTCGCCCGACCGTGCGTACTTCACCACCACCGAGTGGCGGCCCCCGTCGGCCTGCTCGAGTCGGGCGCGCACGGTCGCGGCCATCTGGCCCGTGCCGACCGGTTCGACGGTCACCGCCTGCACGGCCGCCCCGGTGCCGGCGGTGCCGAGCACCGCGTCGAACCAGGCCGGCGCGAGCTGCGCCGGGTCGTCGACGATCGCCGGGTCGGGCCGCTGCCCGGCTCCCGGTCCGGTCGCTCCGCCCACCGCGCCCTGTGTCATGGTCCCTCGCGATCTCGTCACCGGCGCTGGCGCGCCCTGGCAGAACACGTTCTAGTGTCATGCTACGCCTGGACACGGAGGGCCCATGAACGTGCGCGTCATCGACCTGCTCGACGGTGAGTTCTACGTCGACGATCCCTACGCGACCTACCGCTGGATGCGCGACGACGCCCCGGTCTACTGGGACGCCACCAACGAGCTGTGGGGCGTCTCCCGCTACGACGACATCGTCGACGTCGAGCGGCGCAAGGACGTGTTCATCAGCTCCGACCAGACCAAGGGCGGCTACCGGCCGAACATCCCTGCCGACCCGGCGATCATCGGGCTCGACGACCCGCTGCACCACAAGCGCCGCAACCTGGTGTCGCGCCGGTTCACCCCGCGGGCGGTGACGGCGCGCGAGGACCACGTGCGCGCCACGGTCGAGCGGCTGATCGACGCCGTCGAGGCCAAGGGCGGCACCGCTGAGATCGTCGACGAGCTGGCCGCCCCGCTGCCCGCCATGACCATCGCCTGGCTCCTCGGGTTCCCCGACAGCCGCTGGCCCGAGCTGAAGAGCTGGTCGGAGCGCACGATCGCGATGGGCGGTGGGCCGCGGTACTTCAACGAGGACGGGATGCTGGCGGCGATGGAGTTCGCCCAGGCGGCCAGCGACCTCCACGCGGAGAAGACGCGCTGCCCGGCCGACGACATCATGTCGATCTGGACGCGGGCCACCGTCGACGACGAGCCCCTCACCGTCGACACGGTCATCGCCGACTGCCTGCTGCTGCTCGACGGCGGGGCCGAGACCACCCGTACGGTCATCGCCCGCACCATCCTCGACCTGATCGCCCACCCCGACCAGTGGCAGGCGCTCAAGCAGGGGGCCGACCTGGCGGTGGCCACCGAGGAGTTCATCCGCTGGGTCACGCCGGTGCACAACATGTGCCGCGTCGCGGCCGTCGACGCCGAGGTGGGTGGTCAGCCGATCGAGGCCGGACAGCAGCTCGTCCTCATGTACAGCTCGGCCAACCGCGACCCCGCCCACTTCACCGACCCGGAGCGCTACGACGTCGCCCGCAACCCCAACAACCACATCGCGTTCGGGTTCGGCACCCACTTCTGCCTGGGGGCGGCGTTGGCCCGCATGGAGATCCGGCTGTTCTTCACCGAGCTCGTGCGGCGGGTGCGGTCGATGCGACTGGTCCCGGGCACCGAGCCCGCGGAGATGCCGAACGCCTTCGTGTACGGCCTGCGCTCGGCGCACGTCGAGTTCGAGTTCGAGCCCTCCTGAGCCGCTGCTCCCATGGACGCGGGCAACCGAGACCCCGACGCCGACCGAGACCCCGACCGCACCGACCCGCTCGCCGCCGACCCGTCGGTTGCCGCCGCCGTGGCGGGCGACGAGGCGGCGTTCGCCCAGCTGGTGCAGCGCCACCAGCGCGAGCTCCAGGTGCACTGCTACCGCATGACCGGGTCGTACGCGGAGTCGGAGGATCTGGTGCAGGAGACCTTCCTGCGCGCCTGGCGCCGGATCGACACGTACGCCGGGCGGTCGACGTTCCGGGCCTGGCTCTACCGCATCGCCACCAACGCCTGCCTCGACGCCCTGCGCGGTCGCCAGCGCCGGCTGATGCCCTACGACGTCGCCCCGCCGGCCGACCCCGACGGGCCGCCGGTCGACGGGCCACCGCACCCCGGCGTCGACCCCTTCCCCGACCATCTGCTGGCGGGCGGCGACGACGCCGAGCCCGGTGCCGCCGTGGTGGCCCAGGAGACGATCGAGCTCGCCTTCCTGGCGGCGATCCAGCACCTGCCGCCCCGCCAGCGGGCCGCCGTCATCATGCGCGACGTGCTCGGATGGTCGGCCCGCGAGACCGCCGAGCAGCTCGACGTCAGCGAGCCGGCGGTGAAGAGCCTGCTGCAGCGGGCGCGGCCGGTGCTCCGCCGGCACCTGCCGGCCGGGCGCGACGAGTGGCAGCCCGACGAGGACCCGGACCTGGCCGAGCGGGTGCTGCTGCAGCGCTACATGGACGCCCACGAGCAGGACGACGTCGAGGCCCTGGCCGCGGTGCTGCGCGAGGACGTGCGGGTCTCGTATCCGCCGTACCCGATGTGGTGCGACAACAGGGACGACTTCATCGTCGGCAGCCGCAAGTTCGCCCCGCCCGGCGAGGTGCGGTTCGTCGCCACCCGCGCCAACCGCCAGCCGGCCTGCGCCATCTACCTGCGTCCGCCCGGCGCGGACGGCTTCCACCCGGTGGCGCTCGAGGTGCTGCGCGTCGAGGGGGGCCGCATCGCCGAGATCGTCGACTACGGCGACCCCGCCCTGTTCGAGGCGTTCGAGCTGCCGGCCACGCTGTAGCCGAAGGTGTCGGGCCCGGCGCGATTCCTTTTGCGGGGGGTCGACGTCACACCTGGTGACGGCCACGACGGGTGGCCCACACCGAGGAGACAGCGATGTCCGACGACACGACCACCACCGACGCCCCGCCCCAGATGCCCGCGCCCACCCCGGCCGCCGACCTCCGGCCGCTCGACCGCCTGGTGGGCACGTGGCGGGTGACCGGGGGCGCCGAGGGCACGATCACCTACGAGTGGATGGAAGGCCGGTTCTTCCTCCTCCAGCACGTGGACCTCACCCAGTACGGCCAGGCCGTGCGCGGCATCGAGGTCATCGGCCACGAGCAGCCGTTCGGCGGGGAGCCGGGCGAGGAGATCACGTCCCGGTACTACGACAACATGGGCAACACGTTCGACTACGTGTACGAGCTCGACGGTGACGAGCTCACGATCTGGGCGGGCGAGAAGGGATCGCCGGCGTTCTACCGCGGCACCTTCTCGCCCGACGGCGACACG
>JAFGPU010000030.1 GCA_016936035.1 Acidimicrobiales bacterium | reverse complement strand
GTGCACCTGCGCCTGCGCGTCGGGGATCTGCTCGGCGATGACTTCCCAGACGTCGGCGAAGTTCCAGCCCGGCATCGTGTGGTCCCTTCGTGTGTGTCTCTGCGTCGTGGCCCTGATCCCAGGACGCACCGGTCGGTGCGCGGAGGGTAGCCAACCCTCGGGAACGGACGCGAAAGCGACAGTCGGCAGGTAGGCGTGCACGACGGCGGGCGCTCTAACGTCGCCTCCCGTGGACTTCGAACTGCCGGCCGAGGACGATCCCCGTCGCGTCGCCGTGCGCAGGTGGCTGGACGAGCACCCGTCGCCGTCGGACCGCGAGCTGGCCGAGGCCGGCCTGGTGGCCCCGCACTGGCCGCGGCCGTGGGGTCTCGACGCCGACCCCGAGCACCAGCTCATCGTCGACGACGAGCTGCGCCGGGCGGGCGTGCGCCGCCCGGTGAACCTCATCGGCATCGGCTGGGCGGGCCCCACGCTGCTCCATGCCGGCACCGAGCAGCAGAAGCAGCGCTACCTCATGCCGCTGCTCGCGGGCGAGGAGGTGTGGTGCCAGCTGTTCAGCGAGCCCGGGGCCGGCTCCGACCTCGCGGCCCTCAGCACCCGGGCGGTGCGGGACGGCGACGAGTGGGTGGTGACCGGGCAGAAGATCTGGACCTCGCTCGCCCAGCACGCCCGCTTCGGCATCCTCATCGCCCGCACCGGCGACAGTCCGGCGGCCGACGGTGCCCCGCCGGGTGCCGTCGCGGGGCAGTCGGGCCAGGACCAGCGGGGGAAGCACTCGGGCATCTCGTACTTCGTGTGCCCCATGGACGCACCGGGCATCACCATCAGGCCGATCATCGAGATGACCGGCGCCCACACCTTCAACGAGGTGTTCCTCGACCAGGTGCGGATCCCGGCCGAGAACCTGGTGGGCGAGGTCGGCGAGGGGTGGGCCCTGGCGAAGGTGACGCTCAGCAACGAGCGCGTGACGCTGTCGACGGGTGGCGCCCTGTGGGGCATGGGCCCCACCGCCGGCGACCTGCTCGACGTCGTGCGCGCGCAGGGCGGCCTCGACGACCCGCTGCTCAGGCACCGGCTCGTGCAGCTCCACGTCGAGAGCGAGCTGCTGCGGCTCATCCGGCTGCGGACGGTCAGCGCCGCCATCCGGGGCGAGGCCCCGGGGCCGGAGGCGTCGATCCGCAAGGTGCTCGCCGACGAGCACGGCCAGCACGTGTTCGGCCTGGCCAAGGACCTCGCCGGCGCCGGGGGCATGCTCGTCGACCAGGGGCCGCTCGGTGCTCCGGTCGGCGTGTGGCACCACGGGTTCCTGTTCTCACGGGCGCTGACCGTGGGCGGCGGCACCGGTGAGGTGCAGCGCAACATCATCGCCGAGCGGGTGCTCGGCCTGCCGCACGAACCGGATGTCGGGACGGGCGGCACCGAGGCCGCCTGGGCCCGTGACCGAGCCACCGCCGGTCAGCTCGGAGACCAGTCCGTCAGGCACTAGTGTGGCCCGTCTGGTGTGCCGGGAAGTCTGGTCGGCGACTGCGTTCGCCTACCCCCGGAGAGCCCCGGTGACGTCCGTCCCCATCATCTCCCGCCCGGCGCGAGAGCCCACCGCCGGAGCCCCCGCCGTCCTCGCACGACGGCGCCGGCGCGCGCCCGTCGGGCCCCCGGGGTCGCGCCCGTGATCTGGCTGGTCGCCCTCCACGCGCTCGTCGGCCTCGGCATCCTCGCCGCAGCCCGGTACCTCGGCCGCTGGGCGTTCGCCCTCGGCGCCGTGCCGATGCTGGCTGCGCTCGGCTTCGTCGGGCGCCACGGCGCCGACGTGCTCGACGGGGGCGCCGTCACCGAGACCTCGGCCTGGGTCGGGCGCCTCGACCTCGCCTTCGACATGCGGCTCGACGGCTTCGGGCTGCTGATGCTGCTGATCATCTCGGGCATCGGCGTGGCGGTCATGGCCTACGGCACCAGCTACTTCTCGGCCTCGGCCGCCAACGCGCGCATCGCCGGCCTGCTGGTGCTCTTCTCGGGCTCGATGGTCGGGCTCGTCCTGGCCGACAACCTGCTCGTGCTCTACATGTTCTGGGAGCTGACCTCGATCACCTCGTGGCTGCTCATCGGATCCGACAGCACCGATGCGCGCGCCCGGGCCGGCGCCCTCCACGCGCTGATGGTGACCGGGGCCGGTGGCCTGGTCATGCTGGGTGGCCTGGTCGTCCTGGGCCAGGAGGCGGGCACCTACTCGCTGAGCGCCATCCTGGCCGACCCGCCGACGGGCGGGGCGGTGGGCGTCGGCCTGGCGCTGGTCGTGGTGGGCATCATCACCAAGTCGGCCCAGTACCCGTTCCACTCCTGGCTGCCCGGAGCGATGGTGGCGCCCACGCCGGTCAGCGCCTACCTGCACTCGGCCACGATGGTCAAGGCGGGCATCTACCTCGCGGCCCGCCTGGCGCCGGCGTTCGCCCTGGTCGGCGGGTGGCGGCCCGCGCTCATCGTGATCGGGCTGGTGACGATGATCGCCGGGGGGCTGCGGGCGCTGCGCCAGCACGACCTCAAGCTGCTGCTGGCGATGGGCACCATCAGCCAACTGGGCTTCCTGCTGGTGCTGGTGGGCACCGGCGAGCCCGAGGCCACCACCGCGGGCTGCCTGTTGCTGCTCGCTCACGCCCTGTTCAAGGCGGCGCTCTTCCTCGTGGTCGGCATCGTCGACCACGAGGCCGGGACGCGCGACCTGCGCGAGCTGGCCGGCTTCGGCCCGGGGTGGGGTCCCGTCAAGGTCGTCACGGTGGTGGCGGCGGCGTCGATGGCCGGCCTCCCGCCGCTGCTCGGGTTCGTCGCCAAGGAGAGCGCCTACGAGGCGTTCGTGCACGAGGGCGCGTGGGGGGCCGCGGTGATCGCGGGCCTCGTGGCCGGTTCGGCCCTGACCGTCGCCTACAGCGTGCGCTTCGCCGCCACGGTGCTGCCCTCACCGCCGGGCGACGCGCCGGCGGTGCACGCCCCGGGCCGCTGGTTCGTCGCCCCCGCCGTGGCGCTCGCGGGGCTCACCGTCCTCGGCGGCCTGTTCGTCAGCACGCTGATCGAGCCGGTCGTCGACGCGGCCACGCTCGTGCTCGACCCGTCGGCCGATCACGTCCACCTCGCGCTCTGGCACGGGTTCAACGTGCCGTTGGTGCTGTCGCTCGTGACCTACGGCCTCGGCATCCTGCTGGTGGTGGGGCGCGAGCCGTTCGCACGCGCCCAGGCGGCGCTGGCGCCCTCGTTCAGCGGCGACGACGGCTTCGCCGCGACCCTGCGCGGGCTCAGCATCGCCGCGGCCCGGACGACCCGCGTGGTGCAGAGCGGCTCGCTTCCGGTCTACGCCGCGGTGATCCTGCTGACGGCTGTGCTGGTTCCCGGCGCGGCGCTGATCCTCAACGGCAGCTGGTCCGGGTGGCCCCGCTTCGCGGAGACGCCCCTGCAGGCGCTGCTGGCGGCGATCATCATCAGCGCCGCGGTCGCCGCCTCGGTGGTCAAGCGGCGGTTCGCCGCGGTCGTGCTGCTCGGCGCCGTCGGCTACGGCATGGGCCTGGTGTTCGTCGTCCAGGGGGCGCCCGACCTCGCCCTCACCCAGTTCGCGGTGGAGACGCTGTCGATCGTCGTCTTCATGCTCGTGCTGCGCCGTCTGCCGGCCCGGTTCGAGCAGCGACGGCCGGCCATCGCCACGTGGCTCCGCGTGCTCGTGGCGTCGACCGTGGCGGTGGGCGTCTTCTTCTTCGCGCTCATCAGCGCCGGGGTGCAGCTGCCGCGGACGGTGTCGCCGGGTCTGATCGAGCGCTCCCTGCCCGACGCCGGGGGCGGCAACGTCGTCAACGTGGTGCTGGTCGACTTCCGCGGCCTCGACACCCTGGGCGAGATCAGCGTCCTGGTCGTCGCGGGCGTCGGGGCCGTCGCCCTGGCGCGGGCGGGGCGCGCCCGCTCGACCGAGGAGGCGGGGGAGTGACCCGGTCCCCGATCATGGACACCATCGCCGACCTGGTCTTCCACTCGGCGATCGTGTTGTCGCTGTACTTCCTGTTCGCCGGGCACAACCAGCCCGGCGGGGGCTTCGTCGGTGGGCTGGTCGCCGCGGCCGCCGTGGTCGTCTACTACGTCGCCGGCGGCATGGACGAGGTTCGCGACCTGTCGCGGTTCCGTCCGTGGACCATCCTGGGCGGCGGGCTCGTGCTGGCGAGCCTCGCCGCCCTGGTCCCGCTGGTGGCGGGTGACGCCCTCCTGCAGAGCGACTACGTCGAGGGCGATCTACCCGTGCTCGGCCACGTCAAGCTCACCTCCACCCTGCTGTTCGACTCCGGCGTCTATGCCGTGGTCGTCGGGCTGGTGCTCATGGTGTTCGAGGGGCTCGGTGACGAGCCCGAGGCCGAGGACCACACATGACCATCGTCCTCGCCGCCGCCGCGGCGGCCCTGTTCGGCTGCGGCACGTTCCTGCTGCTGCAGCGCCAGCTCACCCGGGTGCTGGTGGGCCTCGCCCTGCTCAGCCACGGCGCCAACCTCGTCATCATCCTCGCGGCGGGGGGCCGGGGCGCGCCCACCTTCGTCGGGGGCGACGAGGACCGGGCGCTGCTCGATCCGCTGCCGCAGGCGTTCGTGCTCACCGCCATCGTCATCACCTTCGGCGTGACCAGCTTCCTGCTCGCCCTCGCCTACCGCAGCTGGCTGCTCACGGGCGACGACGAGGTGCAGGACGACGTCGAGGACCGCCTCATCGTCACCCGCTGGTCGGTGTCCGAGGAGCTCATCGACGCCGAGGAGGCCGCGCTGGCGGCGCACGCCGAGGACGTCGCGCGCCGCGAGATGGACGAGGAGGCGCACCGATGAGCGGGCTGCTGGCGCTCCCGATCGCGCTGCCGATCGGCGCGGCCGCCGTGTCGATCGTGGTCGGTCGCTGGCGCGCCGCCCAGCGGGTCATCGGCGTCGTCACCCTGGTCGCGCTCGTGGCCGACGCAGCGGTGCTCCTCGCCCGTGCCGACAGCGACGGCGCCGTCGTCGGGCAGGCGGGCGGCTGGGAGGCGCCGTTCGGCATCACGCTGGTGGCCGATCGCCTGTCGGCGGTCCTGCTGCTGGCGTCGCTGGCGACGCTGCTGGCCGTGCTCGTGTACGCCATCGGCCAGGGCGGGGTCGAGCGCAACCACGTCGGGTTCCACCCCGTCTACCTCACCCTCACCGCCGGGGTGTCGGCCGCGTTCCTCACCGGCGACCTGTTCAACATGTTCGTGTCGTTCGAGGTGATGCTCACCTCGAGCTACGTCCTGCTCACCCTGGGCGGGCGCCGCGACCAGGTGCGCACCGGCATGACCTACGTCGTCATCAGCCTGGTGGCGTCCGTCCTGTTCCTCACCGCCCTCGGGCTCATCTACTCGAGCGCCGGCACGGTCAACCTCGCGGACCTGGCCACCCGGTTCACCCAGCTGCCGGTCGGCGAGCGTCAGGCGCTCGCCCTGCTCGTGCTGGTCGTGTTCGGCATCAAGGCGGCGGTGTTCCCGCTGTTCTTCTGGCTGCCCGACAGCTATCCGACCGCCCCGACCGCGGTGACGGCGGTGTTCGCGGGCCTGCTCACCAAGGTGGGCGTCTACGCCATCATCCGCACGCAGACGGTGCTGCTGCCGCCCGGCGACCGGCCCCAGGTGCTGCTGCTCTCGGTCGCAGCCGCGACGATGCTCATCGGCGTCCTCGGCGCCATCGCCCAGAACGACATCAAGCGCATCCTGTCGTTCCACATCGTGAGCCAGATCGGCTACATGGTCATGGGCCTCGGGTTCTTCACCGTCGCCGGCCTCGGTGGCGCCGTGTTCTTCGTCGTCCACCAGATCATCACCAAGACGACGCTCTTCCTCGCAGGTGGCCTCGTCGAGCACCGGACGGGCACCGGCAACCTCGACAGGTTGGGTGGCCTCGTCCGCACGGCCCCGGCGGCGGCGGTGCTGTTCCTCGTGCCGGCGCTGAGCCTGGCCGGCATCCCGCCGTTCTCGGGCTTCATCGGCAAGTTCGCCCTCATCGACGCCGGCCTCGACGACGGCTGGTGGGGGGTCGTGGCGGTCAGCCTGCTGGCCAGCCTGTTGACGCTGTTCTCGATGACGAAGATCTGGGCGGGAGCGTTCTGGGGCGAGGCCGAGCCCGTCGGGCCCGGGCACCGCCTCCCCGGCCTCATGGTCGGGGCCACGGCGGCGCTCACCGCGCTGGGGTTGGCGGTGGCGATCTTCGCGGGCCCGCTGTACGCCCTGAGCGAGCGTGCAGCCGACGACATGCTCCAGGGCACGGTCTACGTGCAGGCGGTGCTGGGCCGATGATGATGGTCACGCGCCTCACCCTCGGCGTCTGGCTCGCGGTGATGTGGGTCGTGCTGTGGCGCGACGTGTCGCCGGCCAACGTGGTCAGCGGCG
>JAFGPU010000029.1 GCA_016936035.1 Acidimicrobiales bacterium | reverse complement strand
CGACGACTTCCTCGGCGTCCAGACCTACTCGCGCATGCGCATCGGTCCCGACGGCGTCCTCGGCCCCGAGGACGGGGTGCCGGTGCTCGACATGGGGTACGAGCTGTGGCCCCAGAGCCTCGAGGCGTGCCTCCGCCGGGCGTGGTCGCGCACCGAGGGGCGGGTGCCGCTGCTGGTGACCGAGAACGGCATCGGCACCGCCGACGACCGCCAGCGCATCGCGTACGTGCACGCCGCGCTCGAGGGCGTGCTGCGCGCACTCGCCGACGGGGTCGACGTGCGGGGCTACACGTACTGGTCGCTGCTCGACAACTTCGAGTGGGCCTACGGCTACCGGCCCCGGTTCGGCCTGGTGGCCGTCGACCGCGCCACGTTCGCCCGCACCCCGAAGCCCAGCGCGGCGTGGTTCGGCGAGATCGCGCGCACCAACGCCCTGGTGGCGCCCCCGGGCTGACCTGCGGCCGGCGATGTGTGCGGAGCGCGTGGGCCGGGTTACGGTCGCCCGCCGTGACGATCGACCCCGTCCTGCTGGCCAAGGCCGAGGCCGCCCGTGGCTTCATGCCGCCCGCCGAGGGTCTGGCGCTGTACGAGGCCGCGGCCGCGGTGGCGGTCGACGGGCCGCTGCTCGAAGTGGGCAGCTACTGCGGCAAGTCGAGCGTCTACCTGGGGGCGGCGGCCCGGCAGCGGGACAGGGTGCTGTTCGCCGTCGACCACCACCGCGGGTCGGAGGAGAACCAGCCCGGGTGGGAGTGGCACGAGCCCGACCTGGTCGACCCCGCCGTCGGCAAGATGGACACCCTCCCGGTGTTCCGGCGCACCATCCACGACGCCGGGCTCGAGGGGACCGTGGTGGCCGTGGTCGGCGAGTCGCCCGCCGTCGCGCGGGTGTGGGCCACGCCGCTGGCGTTCCTGTTCATCGACGGCGGGCACGGCGTCGAGCCCGCCCGGCTCGACTACGAGCTGTGGACCCCGCACGTCGTGCCCGGTGGCACGCTGGCGATCCACGACGTGTTCCCCGACCCGGCCGACGGCGGCCGCCCGCCGTACGAGCAGATCTACCGGCCGGCGCTGGCGTCGGGCCTGTTCACCGAGGTGCGGGCGGTGGGATCGCTGCGGGTGCTCATCCGCACCTGACCCGCCGTCAGTCGCGGTCGGTGACCGACGAGTCGGCGTCCTCGGCCTCGAACAGCTCGGGAAGCAGTTCGTCGTGGCGGGTGAACAGCCCGCTGGCCGGCGAGCCGCCGCTGAGGGCGTCGGCCGCCAGGACCACCGCCGAGGCCGTGTACGTGGACCGCTCGTCGGTGGGGAAGCGGCCCTCGTCCGGGAAGACGGTGCCGGTCCAGTAGCGGCCGTCGTCGGTGCGGTAGCGCTGCGCCCACCGGAAGAGGTCGCGGGCGGTGTCGTCGTGGCCGACGGCAAGGTTGGCCATGGCGTACTCGCACGTCTCGGCGGCGGTGACCCACGGGCGGTCCGAGACGCAGCGGACACCGCAGCCCTCCATGACGAAGGCCCCGTGTCGCTCCGCGAGCCGCTCGCGCCCGGCGTCGCCGAGCACGACACCCGTGAGCACCGGGTAGTACCAGTCCATCGCCCAGCGATGCTTGGGCGAGAACGCATCGGGAACGTGCCGGATGACGTGGGTGAGGCGGGCCGCCGACAGCTCCCAGTCGGGACGCTCGTGGCCGAGCATCTCGGCCAGCGCGATGGCGCAGCGCAGGCTGTGGCAGATCGACGACGAGCCCGTGAGCAGCGCGAACGACCACGGGGTGCCGTCCGCGTGGCGGGCCCACAGGATCTCGCCGCGCGGCGTCTGCAGGTCGAGCACCCAGTCGATGGCGCGTTCGACCACCGGCCACATGGTCTCGACGAAGCCGCGGTCGTGGGTGCACAGCCAGCGGTGCCACACCCCCGTGGCGACGTACGCGATGACGTTGGCGTCGAGCTTGTCCTGCTCGACCCGATCGGCCAGGTAGTACTGGTGCCACGAGCCGTCCGGGCGCTGCAGGTCGACGAGCCACTGGTAGGCGCGTTCGGCCTCGGCGTGACGGTCGCCGATGGTCAGGGCCATCGCGGCCTCGACGTGGTTCCACGGGTCGGCGTGTCCGCCGGGGAACCAGGGCACCATGCCCGAGGGCAGCTGCCACTCGGCGATGGCGTCGACGGTCTGCTGCAGCTCGCCAGCGGTGGCGATGCCGGGCACGTCGGCGAGCGTCACGATGCGGTTGCCTCCGTCTTGCGCGCGTAGATGACCATGCTCTTGCCGATGATCGGCGTGAGCGCCCGATCGGCCGCCCGGGTGAGCTTCGACCAGGGCTGCGCGCCGCCGATGTCCCAGCAGAGCGCCTGATGGTACGCCCTGACGAGCCGATGGTCGTCGTCGGTGGGACCGACCGCGCACTTGAGCCACCAGTAGGGGGCGTGGATGCCGTGCTCCTTGTGCCTGGCGTACGGCGCAGCGCCCGCCATGTCGAGCTTGTTGCGCAGCTCGGCAGCGGTGTAGATGCGCACGTGGCCGCCCGGGACGAACGGGGCGTGGTACTCGTCGGACAGCGCCCAGCAGATGCGCTCGGGCAGGAACGCAGGCACGGTGGCGGCGATCGTGCCGCCGGGCCGAAGCACGCGCACCAGCTCGCGGATGGCGCCGACGTCGTCGTCGATGTGCTCGAGCACCTCGGCGGCGATGATGCGATCGAACGAGCCGTCGGGGAACGGCAGCCTCGTGGCGTCGCCCCGGGCGCAGCCGCTGCGGGCGGCCGCGGGCAGGTCGCCGGCCTGGTGCATGGCGCTGGCCATGGCGGCGACGTCCTTGAGCTCGGCCTCGTCGTAGTCGAACGCGGTGACCCGGGCGCCGTTGCGCAGGGCCTCGAACGCGTGCCGGCCCGCACCGCACCCGAGGTCGAGGAGGCGATCGCCGGCGCGCAGCCCCAGCAGCTGGTAGTCGACCGTGAGCATCAGCGGGCTCCGGGCGCCGCGGGGGTGCGGGCGCTCTGGTCGAGCAGGATGCGGTACTGCTCGACCGTCTTGGCGGCGGTGTGCTTCCACGACCACTGGTCGACGACCCGCCGGCGACCGCGGCCACCGACGGTGGCGCGCAGGTCGTCGCGGCCGAGAGCCCAGCGGAGCCGGGCGGCGAGGGCCTCGCTGTCGCCCGGGGGCACCACCATGGCGGCCTCGCCGTCGGCGCCGACGACCTCGGGCAAGGCGCCACCGGAGGTGGCGATCAGCGGCGTGCCACACGCCATGGCCTCGATGGCGGGCAGCGAGAAGCCCTCGTACAGCGACGGGACGACGGCCAGCTCGGCCTCGCTGTACAGCTCGATGATGCGCTCGTCGGGCACGCCCGTCACGAAGGTGACGGCGTCCTCGAGGCCCAGGTTGCGGATGGTGTCGTCGGACCGGCCCCCGGGCTTGCGCTTGCCGATCACCACCAGGTGGGCGTCGTCGCGCTCGGTGCGGACCTTGGCCAGGGCCTCGAGCAGGAAGCTGAGGCCCTTCATCGTCACGTCCGCGCTCGCCGTGGTGATGATGCGGCCCGGCACGGGTGCCACGTCGGGCAGCGGCCTGAACAGGTCGACGTCGACCCCGACCGGCACGATCGCCATGCGGTTGGGATCGACCTCGTGGTCGCGGGCGATGTCGTGGAACGAGTTCGTCGACACCGTGACGACCCGCTGCAGCCTCTTGGCCACCCGCGTCTGCATGGTGGTGAAGGAGTACCAGCGGCGCAGCGTCAGCCGCTTGTACCACCCCTCGGCGTGCTCGAGCTCGAGCCGGCGGTCGACGGTGATGGGGTGGTGGATGGTGCTGAGCACCGGCAGGCCGTCACGCTCGATGCCGAGCAGGCCGTAGCCCAGGCACTGGTTGTCGTGCACGAGGTCGAAGTCGCCGGGGCGGCCGCGGAGGTGGCGCCAGGCGCGCAGGCTGAAGGCGAGCGGCTCGGGGAACTGGCCGAACGAGAACGAGGTGACCTCGGCGACGTCGGTCCAGTCCTTGAGCTCCCACAGGCCGGGCATGCGCATCGGGAAGTGGTCGTTGTAGATGTCGAGGCTGGGCAGCTCGACCAGCGACACCCGCGGGTCGACCTCGGGGTAGGGCTGACCGCCCAGGACCTCGACGTGGTGGCCCAGGTCGACCAGGGCCTTGGCCAGATGCCGCACGTAGACGCCCTGGCCACCCACATGGGGCTTGCCCCGGTAGGCCAGAAGCGCGATGCGCAGAGGCGACTCCTCGGCGTGCATTCCCGCAACCTTTCCGTTCCACTGACCGCGCGGTCAATTCCGTACCGGCGCGCGCTGCCGCCGTCGAGGTCGAAGGGGTGCGCCCGCGGTCGGGCGGGTCAGGCTAGCGCCCCAGGGCCCGCCGGTTGAAGCCGAGCTACTTGCCGTTGCACCCTGGAGCCTGGGGCGGACACGTCGGCGTCGGCGTGCTCGTGGTCGTCGGCGACTCGGTGGTCGTCGTCGGTGGCGGCTGGGTCGTGCCGGTGGTCGGCGGGGCGGTCGGCGGCGGGGGAGGCGCCGGCGCTGTCGTGGTCGGGGTGGTCGACCGCGACCGGGGACGCGTCGGGCTGGTGGGCTCCTCGGTGCTGGTGGTGGTCGTCGGCTCGGTGGTGGTGCTGGTGGAGGCCACGGTGGTG
>JAFGPU010000297.1 GCA_016936035.1 Acidimicrobiales bacterium | reverse complement strand
TCGTCGGTGCGGCGCTGCCGGTCGACGGCGGCGCCTCCCAGGGCCTGCAGTAGCAGCGGTCGACGGCGGCCAGGCCGCTCTCGGCGCCACCCGACCCGGCGGCCGGGAGCTGCGCGGGCCGGTGCCCGCGCGGCGACCTCGCTTGCGACGTCGAGGCCCCGTGGCCTAAGAGCGCGGCATGACCTTCCGCCACGTGGCCATGTTCCGCTTCACCGACGATGCGACCGAGCAGCAGCGGGTCGCGCTGGCGCGCGGGATCGACGGCATGCCCGAGGCGACGGGCACCATCGAGGCGGCGCGGTACCGGCACGGCTTCGACGCCGGCGTCAACCCGGCGAGCTGGGACTACGTGGTCGTCGCCGACTTCGCGTCGGCCGACGACTATCTGGCCTACCGCGACCATCCCGCTCACCAGGCGCTGATCCGCGACCTGGTCCAGCCGGTCGTCGCCGACCGGGCGTCGGTGCAGTACGAGGTGCCGGGCTGAGCCTCGTCGCTGACGGCGGGGGCGCGGCGCGCACGGCGCGCCGTCACCCGTAGTGTTCAGGGCATGCCCATCGCCATCGAGCTCACCCGCGCGCTTGACCCCTCACCCGCCGGGGAGGCCGGCGCCGGAGGGCGCACCGTCGATGCCGTCGGTCGCGGCGTCTTCGCCGACGACCTCGAGAGCGGCGACGTGCCCGACGGCTTCGACAAGGCGTTCCTCGCCTCGCAGGGGTTCGAGGCCAAGCCCGGGCAGTCGTGCGTGGTGCCCGGGGCGGACGGTCGGGTGGTGGTGGCGCTCGGCCTCGGCGCCAGCGACGACGTGTCCACCACGACCTACCGCAAGGCTGCCGCCGCGCTGGCCCGAGCCGCGCAGCGCCAGACCCACCTGGCGATCGACGTGCTCGACGCCGTGCCCGAGGGCCTCGACCGCCCGGCGGTCGCCCAGGCCGTCGCCGAGGGCGTGCTGCTCGGCTCGTACCGCTACACCGCCCTGCAGTCCGACCCCGAGCGCAGCCACATCGAGTCGCTCACGGTGGTCGGCAAGGGAGGCAAGCGGGTGCAGGCGGCGCTCGACCGGGGCCGCTCGATCGGCGAAGCCGTGCGGGTGGCGCGCGACCTCGTCAACCAGCCGGGCGGCACGCTCACGCCCACCGCCTTCGCCGCCCGGGCCGAGGAGCTGGCCGAGCTCAAGGGCTTCGACATCGAGGTGCTCGACCGGGCCGACATCGAGGAGCAGCAGCTGGGTGGCCTGCTCGGCGTCAACCGCGGGTCGGCCGAGGAGCCCCGGTTCGTGAAGCTGGCGTGGGAGCCGAGCGGCAAGGTGCGGGGCACCGTCGCGCTGGTGGGCAAGGGCATCACCTTCGACTCGGGTGGTCTCTCGCTGAAGACGAGCGACTCGATGATCGGCATGAAGGGCGACATGGCGGGCGCCGCCGCGGTGCTGGCCACCTTCACGGCCCTGGACGCCGTGCAACCCCCGGTCCGGGTGCTGGGGTACCTGCCGCTCACCGACAACATGCCGGGCAGCGACGCCACCCGCGTGGGGGACGTGCTGCGCATCCGCAACGGCACCACGGTCGAGGTGCTGAACACCGACGCCGAGGGTCGGCTCGTGCTGGCCGACGCCCTGGCGCTCGCCAGCGAGGACGGGCCCGACGCCATCGTCGACCTCGCCACGCTCACGGGGGCGTGCATGGTGGCGCTCGGCCAGAAGATCGCCGGGGTGATGGGCAACCACGAGGCCTTCGTCGACCAGGTACGGGCGGCTGCCGACGCCCAGGGCGAGCCCGTGTGGCCGCTGCCGTTGCCCGCCGAGATGCGCAAGTCGATCGACTCGGACGTGGCGGACATCAAGAACATCAGCGGAAACCGCTGGGCAGGAGCCTCGGTCGCGGGCCTGTTCCTGCAGGAGTTCGTGGCCGGCGACATCCCGTGGGCGCACCTCGACATCGCCGGGCCGGCCGACGCGGCCGAGGACGACGGCGAGACCCGCAAGGGCGGCACCGGGTTCGGGGTGCGCACGCTGCTGCACCTGCTGGCGGGGTTCCGCACACCGGCGACGGCGTCCACGACGGCTGCGAAGGCGAAGAGCAAGAGCTAGTCGTACTCACTCGCGCGGGTCCGCAGGAGGCCGTTCGGCACCGCACCCGGTGCCCGGCACTGCGGCCCGCGGGGCGGCACCGCAGGCCGCATGCCGGGTGCGGGCCCCGCTCCGCGGGACCGGCGCGACTCAGTAGCCGGCGTCGCGGCGGCGGAAGCCCGCCAGGCCCGCCAGCGCCAAGCCGGCTGCGACGATCGTGAGCACGCCGAGGGGCAACCAGTCGACCCCGTCGACGGGCATCCGGGGCACGTGCTCGAACGGCGAGAGGTCGCGCGCCCACTGGGGCAGGTCGAGCAGCTCGCCGAGGAAGCCGACGATGCCGCACCAGGCGAGCACCCCCCACGCCGCGGCGCTGGCCCGGGGCACAAGGCCGAACAGGGCGGTGACCAACCCGACGAGCACCCACAGGGCGGGCGTGAACCCGAGCGCCGCCGCGGTCAGGCGTACGACCTCGTTCGCGTCGGCGACGATGATGCCGTAGGTGGCGCCCATGCCGATGCCGGCCGCCGCCACGATGGCGAGGCTGCCGAGCGCCGCGACAGTCATGTGCGAGGCCATCCACGCCGTGCGGGACAGGTGGGAGGCCAGCAGCGGCTCGGCGCGGCCGGCGGTCTCCTCGCTGCGCATGCGCAACGACGACGAGATCGCGAACCCGCCGGCGATGACCGCGAGCATCAGCAACGAGCTGGCGAAGTACGAGTCGGTGATCTCGCCGCCCGCCTGGGTGATGATCTCGGCCATCTCCTCGTTGTCGCCGATGATGTCGTCGACGTCCTCGCCGAGCGAGCCGTACGCGATCCCGGTCAGGGCGAGGCCGACGGACCAGGAGATGATGGGGGCCCGGTGCAGGCGCAGGGCGAGGCCCCCAGGCCGTGTCAGCCCCGGCGTCGCCGTGGCGCGGCCGGGCCGGGGAGCGACGAGCCCGCTGCCGAGGTCGCGCCGGCCGATCAGGGCATAGGCGGCGGCGACGAGCCCGATCGTCGCACCGACGAGCAGCAGCAGGGGCCACCAGCGCTCGCCGGCGTAGGGCTTCATGCTCTGGGCCCAGCCCATGGGGGACAGCCACGACAGGGTGCCACCGCTGACGTCGCCGACCGCGCGCACCACGAACGAGGCGCCGAGCGCGGCGCCGGCGATGCCGTAGGAGGCGCGGTTGTGCTCGGACACCTGGGCGGTCACGGCCGTCACGGCGGCGAAGAACACCCCGAACGCCGCCATCGCCACGCCGTAGGAGATCGAGCCGGTCACCGGCAGGTCGAGCGACAGCATCGACAGGGTGATGAGGACGCCGAGAGCGGCCAGCGCCGCACTGGTCACGACCAGCGCGGCGGTGACCGGGGCGTTGCGCCCGACGATCGTGGCCCGCAGCAGCTCGGTGCGGCCCTGCTCCTCGTCGCCGCGGGTGTGCCGGCCGACGAGGAACATGCCCATCAGACCCATGACCACGTAGCCGAAGCCACCGAGGTTGAACACGATGTTGCCGCCGAGCGTGTCGATGGCGTACGTGGGGCCCTGCAGCGCGATGACGGCGGCGTTGTCGTAGAGGGGCTCGGCCGCCGCGGTGAGGTCGGCCTGGGTCGGGTAGAGCTCGTCGATGCTGACGGCCGAGGACAGCACGAGCAGGGCGACGCCGACGACCCACAGGGCGAGGCGCACCCGGTCGAGGCGGGCGAGGAAGCGCACGAGCGTCCACGTGCCGGCGAAGGTCGGCGACCGGTGCGCCGCCCGCCGGGCCGCGCCGACGCCGGCGTCCGGGGCGGTGGCGACGGCGGTCATCGGGACTCCTGCGCGTGCCCGTCGGTGCCGGCGGAGGCCTCGAGCGGGACGCTCTCGAGCTCGGACAGCTCGTCGCCGTAGTGCCGCAGGAACAGCTCCTCCAGCGTGGGAGGCTGACTGACCAGGCTGCGGATGCCGAGGGTGCTGAGGTGGCTCACGGCCGCGTCCAGATCGGTGGTGTCGACGTCGAACGTGGCCCGGTGGTCGTCGACGACCAGGTCGTGGACGCCGGCCAGCGCGTCCAGCCCGGTCGGCGTGTCGACCGTCTCGACCGAGATCGAGGTGCGGGTCAGGTGGCGCAGCTCGGCCAGTGTGCCGCTCTCGACGGTGCGGCCGAGGCGGATGATGCTGACCCTGTCGCTCAGCGCCTCGACCTCGGCGAGGATGTGGCTCGACAGCAGCACGGTGCGTCCGTCCTGGGTGATCTCGCGCACGGTCTCCTGGAACACGGCCTCCATCAATGGGTCGAGGCCGGAGGTGGGCTCGTCGAGCAGCAGCAGCTCCACGTCGGAGGCCAGCGCCGCGACGAGGGCCACCTTCTGCTTGTTGCCCTTGGAGTACGTGCGGGCCTTCTTGCGGGGGTCGAGATCGAAGCGTTCGAGCAGGTCGTCGCGCCGCCGGCGGTCGAGCCCGCCCCGCAACGTGCCGAGCAGGTCGATGACCTCGCCGCCGGACAGGTTGGGCCACAGGTTGACCTCGCCGGGCACGTAGGCGAGGCGCCGGTGCAGGTCGACGGCGTCGTGCCAGGGGTCACTGCCCAGCAGCGACACCTCGCCGGCGTCGTGGCGGAGAAGGCCGAGCAGCACGCGGATGGTGGTGGACTTGCCGGAGCCGTTGGGACCGAGGAACCCGTGGACCTCGCCCGTGGCGACCTCGAGGTCGAGCCCGTCGAGCGCCCGGACGTGGCCGAAGGTCTTGACCAGCCCGGAGACGGAGATGGCGGTGGACATGCGCCTGACACTACAGATCATTCACAATGTTGTGAATGGTAAAAAACGCACGAATCACCTAAAGTTCGGCGCGTGACCACCGACGTGACTCGCAGCCACGCGGAGAGCGACGCCGAGAGCGAGACGGCACCGGCCGCCGGCTCCACCGGCCCGGGCGACGACTCGGCTGCGCGTGGCGCCGCCGACGCGCGCGGCGACGCGGTGGCCCGCTTCGTCGAGCGCTTCGCCCTGCTGCTCACCGAAGCCGGCTGGCCTCGTACGCCGGCCCGCGTGTTCGCGTGCCTCCTGGCCGACGACGGCGGTCGCCTCACCGCGCGCGAGCTGTCCACGCGCCTGCAGATCAGCCCCGCTGCCGTGTCGGGCGGGGTGCGTTACCTGGCCCAGGTCCACCTCGTCGTCCGCGAGCGCGACCCCGGCGCCCGCCGCGACCACTACCGCTGCGCCGACGACGTGTGGACCCGGTCCTTCCAGCAGCAGACCGCCCAGCTGAAGCGGTGGGAGGAGGGGCTCGCCGAGGGTGTCGCCCTCGTCGGGCCCGACACCCCGGCCGGCCGGCGCCTCGACGACAGCCGGGCGCTCTTCCGTTTCATGCAGGACGAGCTGCCGGCGATGCTGCAGCGCTGGCAGGAACAGCACCGCCCGGCGACCTGACGCGGCAGGCCCGCCGCCCGCGGGGTCGTGTCGTGGTCAGATCAGGTCCCGGGCCTCGGCAATGAAGTCGTCGAGCACGCCGTCACCGACCCGCACAGGGCCCTCGGTCGTGGTCTCGCCGGGGATCGTGCGGATGGCGCCCGCCTCGGCCACCAGAGCGTCGATCGCCGCCCACGACGCGGCGGCGCCCGCTGCGTCACCCCCGCTCGCGGCCGCGAGGGCGTCGAGCGTGGCCACCAGCGCCTCGCCCCACAGCGCCGTGGCGTCGAGCCACGGGGCGCAGTCGGCGACGAAGGCGGGATCGGTCGCCCGGGCGCGGATCAGCTCGGATGCGCCGGCGATCTGGTCGGCATGGGGTCGCAGCCCGGCGATGGCGCCGGCGCGGTCGCCCCCGGACCAGGCGGTCCGGAACGCCTCCAGGTGGACGGCGAGCACCGGCGACTGGGGTTGGGACACGATGCCCGACGAGGCCGACGTGGGTGCGAGGTTCTCGAGGTCGAAGAAGGCGAGCAGCGCCGCGATGGTGTCGGGGTCGCCGCCGGCGAGGTGCTCGGCCGCCGCCCGGTGCGCCCGATCGGGGTCGTAGGCCGCGTCGTTCCACGTGTAGTCGGCGCCGCCGACGAGCTGCACCTTGCTGGCCGCCGCCTGGTTCATGGGGTTGAGCACCACCCCGGTGACGTGCGCCGACAGGCCGGGCTCGCGGCGGGCGTAGGGGGCGAGGATGAGCCTTCCCTCGGTAGCCGGGAAGTCGTTGACAGGCGTGTTGTCCCACACGTACACGGGTCGCCCGAAGCGCGCGGCCGCCTGCTCGGCCTGGGCGACGGTGATCTCGTCGGGCACCACGTACGCACCGGTCCACATCACCTCGATCGCCGGGTCGAGCCGGGTGCGGAGCGCGTTGCGGTACGGGCTGTCCCGGGTCCCCTGGTACTCGGTGGGCACCATCTGCAGGGGACGGGCGCCGTCGTGGGTGCCGATGAACTGGTCCTGGACGGCGTTGAGCAGGTCGGCCTGGGCGTGGGCGGCGGCCTCGGTCGACGGGGCGCCGTAGCGGGCCGCGTCGCCGTCGCAGTGCCACCTCTGGTGGTCGATGTCGTCGAGTGCGATCGAGAACGAGCGGACGCCGAGGTCGTAGACCGATGCGAGCTTGTCGGACAGGGCCGCCAGGTCGTCG
>JAFGPU010000028.1 GCA_016936035.1 Acidimicrobiales bacterium | reverse complement strand
GACGACCGCCTGGCCCGCGCCGTCGACCGGGCCGCACGGCTGGGCATCGACGTCGACGCCGACCCCGACCCTGACGCCGACCCTGACGCCGACGCCGACGCCGACCTGAGCACCCGTGAGTCCGCGGCGGTGCGGGCGTTCACCGCGCTCGCGGCCGACATCGATCCCGGCAACGCCGCTGACGTGACCGGCGCGACGGGGGGCGGCATCGCAGGTGAGGACGACCACCCGCTGCGGCCCGATGCCGTGCTGCGAGGGCGACCGCTCTCCGGCGACCGACGGCACGACACCGGCTCCGCCCCGGTTCACGAGGTCGAGGTCCCGCTCCCGGACGCTCCTGAACGAGAGCCCGATCGGGACCGGGCGGGCGCCCCGGCGCCCGGCACCGCTCCTGGCCCGGCCGCCGACGTGACCGCGAGCACGACCCCGGCGGCGGTCGACACCTACCTGCTCGACGTGGCGGCCCTGGCCGCGGCATCGGGCGCGTTCGTGACCCCGTGGGCATGGCTGTTCGCCGTCGCGGTGGCCAGCGGCGCCGGCGTGACCGCCCGGTCGTTCGTGCTGAGCGAGCGCAACCTCGCTGTGATGGCCCACCGGGCAGTGCGCCGCGTCCTGGCCTGGCTGCGCCCGCGCGCCGTCGTCTGGTTCGGCATCCACCTCGTGCGCACCGCCGTGCTCGCGGTGGCGCTGCCCGCACTGGCCTGCGCCGGGTTGTGGATCCTCGACGAGGGCCGCAACGGCACCCTGGTCGCCGCTCGCACCGGGATGTGGGCCCACGGGCTGCGCACCGCTGCCGCGCTCGTCTGCTTCATGCTCGTGGCGGGGGTGGGCGACGCCCACCAGCGTCGCAGCGCCCTGGTGGGCAATGCGTCGAGGCGCCTCGGCCGACCCGGGATCGCCCTCGTCGCCGTGGTGTGCCTGCTCGTGGCGGGCGTCGCTGTGGGCCTGGTTCCCCGGTCCGACGCCGGACGCTTCGCAGCAGCTGACGGCCTGGGCTGGGCCCCGACGCGGGTGCGGGACAACATCGACCGCCTGCGCGACGACGTCGTGCGAGCCGAGCTGCACTCGGCGGCCGGCTGCCTGTCCGACTGGCAGGGGGTGACCTGGCGGGCGACGTACACGGCCGGCAACCCGCCGGGCGAGCGCGACGTCGCCCGGTTGGTCGCGCACGAGGGCGTCCCTGCGCCCGGGCATCTCCCGACGGCGATCGCGACCTTGCACAACCAGCTGGCCCCCTGGGTCGAGGCGATCGAGGTCACGACCGGCGGCCCGACCGATGTGGTGGTCGACCGGGGCGAACTGCCGGCGGGACGGCCGCTCGTCGACGCGGCGCCGATGGTCGGCGCGTCGTCGCAGGGTGCCGACGCGCTGTCCGCGGGCCTCGGCGCGTTCGACCGTGCCGCCGCCCTGAGCTGCGCGGCAGCGCCCCTGCCCTGAGCGCCACCCGGAACAGCGGGGAACCGGCGCCCGCGTCAGGCCGGTGCCCCCCGCTCCCACAGGTCGTCGAGGAACGCCTGGACCGCGGCCGCCGAGTGGTGCCGCCACAGGGCGACGGCATCGTCCGTGACCGGCGGTGCCGTCAGTGCGGCCAGCGAGCGCTCGAAGTGGCGGCGCTGCGCCGCCACCAGCGGACGGGTGTCGACCGCGAGCCGCCGGCCGACGGTGAGCTTGAGCAGCAGGGCGGAGCGCACCTCCCGCAGGTGGTCGACGGGCTGCACCAACCACTCGCCCAGCCGCGCGCGGCCGGCCTCGCTCGGCGCGAACACCTGGCGAGGCGGCCCGCCGGCGCCCGGCTCGGCGTGACAGGGCGCCGCCAGCCCCAGGGCCACGAGGCGGTCGAGGGCGCGGTAGACGACCGGGCGCGGCACCCGCCACACGCCACCGAGGTCGGCCCCCGGGGCCAGCTCGGACGCGATGTCGTACCCGTGGCGGTCGCGCTCGACGAGGCACGCCAGCACCGCCCACTCGTTCAGCGACAGCGAGTCGCGACGGGGCATCGGCGAGCTTCCCTTCGTGGCGGCGACGGGCGTTCGGACAGCGGCGGTCGGACAGCGGGCATCAACTAGTGTCACTGACACTAGTCACCGTCGCGTCACCGACGCCCCCGGAGGAACCGCGTGACCACCTCCCTACGAGCGCTGCTGGCCGCCGTCACCGGCGCCGGGATGCTCACCTCGGTCGCGTGTGGGGACGGCGGGCGCGGCGCCGCCGGCCCGGACGGCGCCGACACCGGTCTCGCCGGCACGGTGACGGTGTTCGCCGCGGCGTCGTTGACCGACGTGCTCACCGAGGCCGCCGACGCGTTCGAGGCGCAGCACCCGGACGTGACCGTCGAGGTGAGCTTCGCCGGCTCGCAGTCGCTGCGCGAGCAGATCCTGGCGGGCGCCCCGGCCGACGTCTACGCGTCGGCGGACGGCACCGACATGGACGCGCTGGCCGCCGCCGGCGAGCTCGCCGGCCACCCCCGGGTGTTCGCCCGGAACTCGCTGCAGATCGTCGTGCCGGCGGGCAACCCGGGCGCAGTCGACGGCTTGGCCGACCTCGGCGAACCCGGCCTGCTCGTCGGCCTGTGCGCCCCTGAGGTCCCGTGCGGGCGGCTCGGTCTCCGCGCCCTCGCCGAGGCCGGTGTCACGCCCGAGCCCGACACCGAGGAGCCCGACGTCCGCAGCCTGCTCACCAAGGTGGCGGCCGGCGAGCTCGACGCCGGCCTGGTGTACCGCACCGACGTCCTCGCGGGGGGCGACGACGTCGAGGGCGTCGCCCTCGATCCCGCCGTCGCCGCCGAGATCGGCTATCCGGTGGCCACCCTCGCTCGGTCCGACGAGCCCGACATCGCCTCGGCCTTCGTCGATGCCCTGGTGTCCGACACCGGACGGTCCATCGTCGAGTCGCACGGCTTCGCTGCGCCATGACGGTACGTCGGCGCCGCGCCCGGACGCGCCCGCCCGCCGCTCTCGTGCCGCTGGCGGTGATCGCCCTCACGTTCCTGGTGCTGCCCTTCGTCGCCCTGTTGCAGCGCGCACCGTGGTCGTCGATGGGCGACCTGCTCGGCGAGCCCCTCGTCACCGACGCGTTGCGGCTGTCCGTGGTGAGCGCACTCGCCGCCACCGGCCTGTCGCTGCTGGGCGGCGTCCCGCTGGCGTGGGTGCTCGCCCGCACGGAGTTCCCGGGCCGGGCTTTCGTGCGGGCCGTCGTCCTGCTGCCGATGGTGCTGCCCCCGGTGGTGGGTGGCGCGGCGCTGCTGTTCGCGTTCGGGCGTCGCGGCCTGGTCGGCGCCCCCGCCTACGACGGCACCGGGCTGCTGCTGCCCTACTCGCTGGCGGGCGTGATCGCCGCCAACACCTTCGTGGCCCTGCCGTTCCTGGTGGTGACCGTCGAGGCGGGCCTGCGCACGGCCGACCGACGTTACGAGGACGCCGCCGCCACGCTGGGGGCGAGCCGGTGGACGACCTTCCGCCGGGTGACCCTCCCGATGGTCGCGCCCTCGGTCGTCGCCGGTGCGGTGCTGTGCTGGGCGCGGGCGCTCGGCGAGTTCGGCGCCACGGTGACCTTCGCGGGCAACCTGCAGGGCCGCACGCAGACGATGCCGCTGGCGGTGTTCCTAGCGCTCGAGTCGGACCGCGATGCGGCGATCGCGCTCTCCCTGCTGCTCATCGCGGTGTCGCTGGCGGTGCTCGTGCCCCTGCGCGATCGCTGGCTGGCGGCCTGAGCCGATGCTGCGAGCCGACATCGGGGTGCAGCTCGGCGACCTGGACCTGGCGGCCGCGATCGACGCGGGGGACGGCGAAGTCGTGGCGCTGCTCGGCCCGAACGGCGCGGGCAAGACCACCGTCCTCCGGGTCGTCGCCGGCCTGCAACCGCTCGATCGCGGCCGGGTCGAGCTGGGTGGGCGGGTGCTGGACGACCCGGCGACCGGCACGTTCGTGCCGCCCGCGGGGCGCCCCGTCGGCGTGGTGTTCCAGGATCACCTGCTGTTCCCCCACATGAGCGCGCTCGACAACGTGGCGTTCGGGCTGCGCGCCCGCGGCGTGGGCAAGGTCGACGCCCGCAGCCGGGCGGCACGGTGGCTGGACCGGGTCGGCCTCGCCGATCGGGCCGACGCGCGACCCGGGGCCCTGTCGGGTGGCCAGTCGCAGCGCGTCGCCGTCGCCCGCGCCCTCGCCACGGAGCCCCAGGTCCTGTTGCTCGACGAGCCCCTCGCCGCGGTCGACGCGCGAACGCGGGTGCACATGCGGGCCGAGCTGCGCCGGCACCTGACGACCTTCGCCGGGGTCCGCCTGCTGGTGACCCACGACCCCGTCGATGCCCTGGTGCTCGCCGACCGACTGGTCGTGATCGAGGCCGGGCGCGTCACCCAGCACGGCACCACGTCCGAGGTCGCCCGCCGGCCCCGCTCTCGCTACGTCGCCCAACTGGTCGGCCTCAACCTGCTGCACGGCACGGCGGTCGGCGAGCACGACGTCCGCCTGTCCAGCGGCGGGCACCTCGTGGTGGCCGATCCGCTCCCCGCCGGCGAGGTGGCCGTCGCCGTGCGGCCCCAGGCGGTCACCGTGCACCGCCGGCGGCCCGAGGGCAGCGCCCGGAACGCCTGGGAGGCGAGGGTGGTCGACCTCGAGGCCGACCATGACCGCGTGCGGGTCCAGCTCGCCGGGCCCGTCGCCGCCGCACCGGCCACCGGGCCGGGCGATCCGGCGGTCCTCGTCGCCGAGGTGACGCCGGGTGCCGTCGCCGAGCTCGGACTGGCGCCCGGGGCGGCCGTGTGGGCCACCGTCAAGGCCGTCGATCTGGCCGTGTACGAACGGTGAGCGCACCGAGGGTGCTTGATCCGATGTCTACGGAGGGCGAACCTGGGGCATGAAAGGTGCTGTGATCGCACCTCGATCAAGGAGCATGCGCCATGTCGACGACTCCCCCGTCCAGCCCGGACCCTGCCCGGGATCCTGAGCACGAGCCCGCATCCACCGACGATGCCGACACGAGCTTGCCCGGCCCGCCCCCGGGGGCGACCCGCGTGACCGAGGACGACGACCGTGCCGGCACCCGCCCTGCCCACTCGCCCGCGTCGACCGGGCCGCTGCGCCTGCTGGCCATCCTGGTCATGATCGGTGGGCTCCTCCTCTCGATCGCCGGCGTGATCACCTGGGTGATCGTCACCAACCAGCTCAGCGACGAGGAGATCGTGGTCGCCGAGGACGCCGACTACTTCGCCGGCGACAAGGTGTGGCTGTACATCACGCTGCTGACCATCGGCTACATGATCAGCCGCGGTCTGGCCAAG
>JAFGPU010000296.1 GCA_016936035.1 Acidimicrobiales bacterium | reverse complement strand
GCGAGGGACCTCGCCACCGCCCAGGGCGCCCACGCCGTCGCCCGGCGGGTCGACGCGGTGGCCGCCCGCCTCGGCGTCCCGCTCGCACCGGCGTGACCGCGCGCCGCAGCGTCCCGCTCGCACCGGTGCGACGCCCACGCGCCCGCGATCGCCCGGCGCCCGTGATCGCTCGGGGCGCGCCCGGTGCCGCCGGCGCTGGGAGGCTGCTGGGCCACTGGGCTGGCTGGTGCTGGCGGAGGTTGTTTCACCTTGTTCCGATTGCAGCCCTTCCGGCGTTGCCGTGTTGCGGTGGTCGCAACAGAGCAACGCCGGAATCGGGGGCGCAGCTAGCCCGTTCTGGTCGGCATCGTGACGTCGACGGCCTCGGCGATGCGGGCGTAGACGTCGAGCGTCTCGTCGAGGCAGTGGTCGCCCTGCAGGCAGAGGATCACCTCGTGGGCGCCCGCCCGCCGGGTGTCGGCGATGTCGGCGGCCACCTGCTCGATCGTCCCGGCGTACGACGGGCGGTCACGGTCGATCGGGCGGTCGGAGACGGCGAGGTCCGCGTGCACGACGAGCTCGAGCGCATCGGGCGCGCGGCCGTACCCGGCCGCCGTGTCGCGCACGCGTGCCCACAGCGAGGGAAGTGTCTCGACGGGCAGGCCCGTGGGGTTCCACCCGTCGGCCCTCCGGGCGACCCGGTCGAGTCCCTCGGGGGTGGACGTCGCGAGGAGCACGGGCGGTCGTGGCCGCTGCACGGGCGGGGGCAGGCTCGGGGCGGCCCGCCCCGTGCCGCGATCGTCCTGGCGCCCTCCGACCGGGGCCCAGACGGTGTCGAGCATGTCGAGCGCGTCGTCGAGCCGGCGTCCGAGCTCGTCCTGGGGTACGCCCATGGCGGCGAGCTCGTCGAGGCGGCCACCGAGGCCCAGGCCGACGGTGAGGCGGCCGTCGCTCAGCACGTCCAGCGAGGTCAGCGACCTGGCCAGCAGGGCCGGGCGGTACCACGGTGCCACCAGCACGCTGGTGCCCAGGCGCACGCGGTCGGTCACCGCCGCGGCGTAGGTCAGGACGCTCAGCGGGTCGAGCGCCACGGTCGGCTCGCCCGCCGGGCTGTCGGCGTCCGCCCCGGCCGGGCCCGAGAAGCCCTCGGGTCGCCGGCACCGCAGGGCGTCGTCGACCCACACCGATGCGTAGCCGACCTGCTCGGCAGCGGTGGCGGCCGAGCGGACGGACACGGGGTCGGCCAGGCGGCCGACCGGGGCGAGGGAGACGCCAAGTCTCATGCGGTTGTCCTCCAGCGGGGCGGCGGCGGATGTCACCTCTGTTGTGCGCCCGCGCGCTCGGTGCCCGCTTGACGCCCGCTTGCACGGGGCGCCGCAGGGGGCAGCACGCGCCGCCATCGTCACCAAGGCGCAACCAAGCGCGCACCCGCCCGGCTGGCCGACCCACCCCGCCCGGCGGACCGGTCGCGCCACCCGATCGGTGGCGGGCCCCGGCGCCCCCCGTCAGGGGCCGCCGTGTGCCGACTGGTGGCGGGTGCCGGCGCCCCGCCACGATGGCCGCATGAGGGGGACCATGACCGCCTACCGCATCGTCCGTTGGGGCGAGCCCCCGCAGCTCACCGAGGTGCCCGTGCCCGAGCCCGGCCCCGGCGAGGTGCTGGTGGAGGTGACCGGCAACGGGCTCTGCCACTCCGACCTGCAGATGGCCCGCATGCCGGCCGAGGTGGCCGGCGCGCTCGGGTGGCACCTGCCGTTCACCCTCGGCCACGAGATCGCCGGCCATGTCGCGGGCTGGGGACCGGGCGTGGCGGGCTACGCCGAGGGCGAGCCCGTCGCGCTGGTGTCGCCGGCGTCGTGCGGCGAGTGCCCCGCGTGCCGGCGCGGGCATGACAGCGCGTGCCCGCACGGGTGGGCCGGTCGCGGGTACGGCCGGGACGGCGGGCTGGCACGGTATGTGGTCGCGTCGGCCCCGCGGGCCGTCGTGCGGCTCGGCGCCCTGGACCCGGTGCACGCCGCGCCGCTCACCGACGCGGGCGCGACCGCCCACCACGCCGTCGCCCGCGTCAGGTCCCGCCTACCGGACGGGTCGACCGCGGTGGTGATCGGTGCCGGGGGGTTGGGCGCCTTCGCCGTGCAGATGCTGCGGGCGCTGACGCCGGCGCACGTGGTCGCGGTCGACACGAACCCCGCCCGGCGGGACGTGGCGCGCACCCTCGGTGCCCACGACGTGCACGACGCGGTCGGCGCGGCCGGTGACGCCGAGGTGGTGCTCGACTTCGTGGGTGACGACGACACGATCGCTGCGGGCGTGGCGGCCGTCCGGCCCTACGGCGCGTTCGGCCTCGTCGGGGCCGAAGGCGGCACGCTGCGGCGTCCCTGGTTCGGTTCCCTGCCGCGCGACGCCGAGGTGTTCACCTTCCAGGGATCGTCCATCGCGGACGTGCACGCCGTGGTCGACCTGGCCACCCGGGGGCTGATCCGCAGCGACGTGGACCTGTTCCCCCTGGCGCAGGTCGAGCGCGCCTACGAGGCGCTCGCAGGTGGCGAGCTGCGCGGCCGCGCGGTCGTGACCCCCGACGCCCGATCCTGACCGCCGGATCCGACCCTCGACCGGAGGAGCCCCATGGACCTGCTCGACGGCCTCGCCACCACCCGGGCCATCCGCCGCTACCGGCCCGACCCGATCCCCGAGGACGACCTGGCCGCCATGCTGTGGCACGCCACCCGAGCACCGTCGGGGTCGAACCGCCAGCCGGCCCGCTTCCTCGTCCTCCGCGACGGGCCGGCGGCCACCGAGGCCAAGGCCCTGCTGGGTGAGGCGTACCGCGCCGGTTGGGGGGCGAAGCGCGACACCCACGGCTTCGACCGCGGCTCGGGCGCCGATCCCGACTCGCCCAAGGCGCGGGCCGCGCAGGCGATGCAGGCGTACGTCGATCGCTTCGAGCAGACGCCCGTCGTGGTGCTCGCGTGCATCGAGCGCTGGCGGGCGCCGCACATCTCTGAGGGGGCGTCGGTGTACCCCGCCTGCCAGAACCTGCTGCTGGCGGCTCGGGCGCTGGGGTACGGCGGGGTCCTGTCCATGTGGCACGGGTTCGTCGAGGTCGACCTGCGCCGTGTGCTGCGCATCCCCGACGAGGTGGTGATCGCGGCCACGATCACGCTGGGCGTGCCCGAGGGCCGGCACGGTCCGGTGCGACGGCTGCCGCTCGGCGAGGTCGTGTACGAGGACACGTGGGGCGGCCCTGCCCCGTGGGCGGTCGATCCCCCCGATACGCGCTTCAGCAGTGCCGGGCCCCGGTCGGAGGCCTGACGCCCGGGGCTGACGCCAGGGTTGACGGGGTAGTGGTGCCGGTTAGGGTGCGGGCAACGCCCCTCCCTGTCTGACCGATTGATGACGAATCGTCGATCTATCTTGCCGATCGCACCCCCCGGCCGATCGATCACGCCGATCGCAACGCGGCACTACCGCGACGTGCCCCTGCGCGCCCTCGTCGAGGCCAAGGGCGACCACGTCGTGTCGGTCTGCATCCCTGCGCACAACGAGCAGGCGACCGTCGGCTGGGTCGTCCACCGGGTGCGCCGCTTCCTCGTGGAGCGCCTCGGGCTGGTGGACGAGGTCATCGTCATCGACGACCACTCGGACGACGCCACCGGCACCGTCGCCGCCGAGGCCGGGGCCGACGTGGTGACCGCCGCCGACGTCCTGCCCGAGATCGCGGGCGGGGGCGGCAAGGGCGAGGCGCTCTGGCGCTCGCTCCACGTGTCGAAGGGCGACATCGTGCTCTGGTGCGACGCCGACATCCGCGACTTCGGCTCGCGCTTCATCATCGGTCTGCTCGGCCCGCTCTTCACCGACCCCGACATCAGCTTCGTCAAGGGCTTCTACGAACGGCCGCTCACCGGCGCGGTCGGCGGAGGCCGCACCACAGAGCTGATGGCCCGACCGGTCATCGCCACCCTGTTCCCCCACCTGTCCTCGATCGTGCAGCCCCTGTCGGGCGAGTTCGGCGGGCGCCGGGAGCTGCTCGAGCGCCTGCCCTTCGTCCGGGGGTACGGCGTCGACATCGGCCTCATCATCGACGTGGCCGAGACCGTCGGCGTGGCGGCGATGGCGCAGGTCGATCTCGGCACCCGCGTGCACCGCAACCGCTCGCTCGACGACCTCGGTCCCCAGTCGCTGGTGGTGCTGCAGACCGCGCTCGATCGCGCCGGCGTGCGGATGGCCAACCCGGCCACGCTCGTGCGCCCGGGCCACCCGCCACTGGTGCGAGGTTTCGGCGAGCTCCCGCCCCTGTCGACCACGTTCGAGCTGATGGCCGGGCCCCCGGCCCCGCCCGAGCCCGGGCCCCCCGGCCCGAGCGGGCGCCGGTCGCGCCTGCGGCGGTCGTCACCACGACCCGAGCGAGAGGGAACCGCCGCCCGAGCGGACGCGTCGACCAACGGCGCCGCCGGACCTGCCCCCACCGATCCCGACCCGATGCCGGCGTGACGCCGGCGTGATGCCGGTGGGCCGCACCATCGCCATCCCGACCACCGACCCCACCGCGACCGGCCGTCCGCGGACGGCGGCGTCGTAGCCTGGCGACGGTGAGCCCTCCTCCGCCCCTGGTCGTGCGCGGGCGCGCCCTCGACCTCGCCGAGCCCGTCCTGATGGGCATCGTCAACGCCACCCCGGACTCGTTCTCGGACGCCGGCGAGCACCGCACCGTCGACGACCGGGTTGCCCTCGGCCTCGAGCAGGTGGCACAGGGCGCGCAGATCATCGACGTCGGCGGCCAGTCGGGCATCACGGGCGTGCCCGAGGTGGCCGCCGAGGACGAGATCGCCCGGGTGGTGCCCGTGGTCGCGGGGCTGCACGGCGCCGCGCCCGACGCCGTCATCTCGGTCGACACCTACCGCCCGGCGGTGGTGGAGGCCGTGCTCGACGCCGGGGCCGCCATCGTCAACGACGTCAGCGGCCTGCTCTACCCCGAGGTCGCGGGCCTGGTCGCCGCGGCGGGAGCGGGCCTGGTGATCATGCACACCCGGTCGCGCCCCAAACACAAGGTGCTCGACGACGCGCTGTACGCCCGCTCCGGCGGCGTGACGGCCGACGTCGTCGGGTTCCTCCGCGACCGCCTCGACGTCGCAGCGGCTGCCGGTGTGGCGGCCGACGCCACGATCCTCGACCCCGGCCCCGACTTCGCCAAGACACCGGCGCAGACGGTCGAGGTGCTGCGCAACCTCGGCGAGGTGCGGGCCCTCGGCCGGCCGCTGCTGCTCGCCCTGTCGCGCAAGGACTTCATCGGTGCCATCACCGCCCGCCCGCCCCGCGAGCGCCTCGGGGGCACGCTCGCCGCCGTGGGCCACGTGCTGGGCCACCCCGGCACGATCCTGCGCGTGCACGACGTCGACGTGGTGGCCGACTACCTGGCCGTGGCCGCCGTGCTGGCGGGCCGGTCCGACCTGCCCGCCGGCACCCGCCTCGCCGACGGGCTCCGCCACCAGCGCCCCACCGCCTGACCCGACCTGCACACCGGCCGCCGCAGGCGGCGGGCCCTGCGGAGCCCGCCGCGTCGCGCCGGTCGGCGAGGCCGCGGGCGGCGCCGCGTGAGGGCGGCGCCACCCGCGACCGGTCGCGCTACTCGGTGCCGATCGCCGCCAGCACGTCGAGGCGCGCCGCCCGGCGGGACGGGCGCACACCGGCGAGCACACCGGCGACGGCGCCCACGACGAGCACCACGGCCAGGCGCCCGGCCGGCAGGGCGAAGACCCCGAGGCCGCCGGAGGCGGTGCCCACGGCCTGCACCAGCGCCCACCCCAGGAACACGCCGAGGCCGATGCCGGCGACGGTGCCGAAGGTGGCGATGACCACCGACTCCCACCGCACCATCGACCGCACCTGGCGCCGGGTCTGGCCGACGGCCCGCAGCAGGCCGAGCTCGCGGGTGCGCTCGTGGATCGACAGCGACAGCGTGTTCGCGATGCCCATCAGGGCGATGACGATGGCCAGCGCCAGCAGGGCGTAGATGATGCCCAGCATCATGTCGACGCCGGTCGTCATCGTGGCGGCGAACTCGGTGCGGTCCTCGACCTCGGGCCCGCCGAAGCGGTCGGCCACCCGGGTCACCGCCTCCTTGGCTTCGGTCACCGACGTGCCCTCGGCCGCCTCGACCATGACCATCGCGTCGACGTCCTGCACCGCGTGGGGCGTCCACACCGTGCGGGGCAGCAGGTAGCCACCGGCGATCTCGTCGGTCTCGTAGGTGGCGCCGATCGTCAGGTCCTCGGTCTGCCCGTCCGCGAAGGTGACCGGCACGACGTCGCCCACCCGCCAGCCGTTCGAGGTGGCCGTCGCCTCCGACACCGCCATGCCGTCACCCAGGTCGTCGAGGGACCCGTCGCTGACACCCAGGTCGAGCACGCGGGACAGCTCGCCCGGCTCGGTGATCGACATCTCCTTGGTGGCGCCGTCGATCTCGGCGGCACCCGTGCCGACGCCCACGGCCAGGTCGATCTCGGGCAGGGCAGCCACCTCGGTGGCGAGCTCGGGGCTGATGCCGCCGCCGCCGAACACTCCGGAGTTGACCACCAGGTCGCCACCGAAGGACCGGTCGATGGTGTCGTCGAGCGAGGCCTGCAGCGAGGCGGCGAACACCGTGAACAGGGTGACCACGGCGACGCCCACCATCAGCGCCGAGGACGTGCCCGCCGTGCGCCGGGGGTTGCGCACGGCGTTCTGGCGGGCGAGCCCGCCGGTCATGCCCCGCAGGCGGGCGACCGGAGCGCCCAGCAGCGAGGCCGCGGGGCGGGCCACCACCGGCCCGAGCACCACGGCGCCCACCACGGTGAGCACCGCACCGACGCCCACGACGCCCAGCATGTCCTCGTCGCCGAGCGCCGCCACCAGGGTCGTGCCGATGCCGATCACGGCGGTGGCCACGCCGAGCACGATGCGGGCCCGCGACGGGGTGGTGCGCTCGACGGCGACGTCGCGGATGGCCGCCAGGGGGGCGATCCGCGAGGCCTTCACCGCCGGGAACACGCCGGCCAGCAGGGTCACGATCACCCCGACCACCAGGCCCGTGACGATCGTCCCGGTGGTGACGATCGTGCCCCCGGCCGGCAGGGCGAACCCGACGGCGTCGAACAGGCCCTTGAGCAGCCCGGCGATGCCGATGCCGCCGACCAACCCGACGAGCGAGGCGACGATGCCGACCAGCAGCGCCTCGGCCACCACCGACCGGAGGACCTGCCCCCGCACCGCCCCGAGCGCGCGCAGCAGGGCGGCCTGGCGGGTGCGCTGGGCGACGATGATCGAGAAGGTGTTGTAGATGCTGAACGTGGCCACCAGCAGGGCGATGCCGGCGAACATGGTCAGGAAGGCCAGCAGCATGTCGAGGAACGTCTCGGAGATCT
>JAFGPU010000295.1 GCA_016936035.1 Acidimicrobiales bacterium | reverse complement strand
TCCGACGCCTCGGCGACGCGTGCGCAGAGGTGACGGTCGAGCCCGCCCGGCTGGCCGAGGCCAGCCGGGACTGGTGGCCGCTGGCCATGTCCTGGGCCACCGCCGGGCAGCTCGCCGGCCTGGCCGCGGCCGTCGCCCGCCCCACCGACGCCGAGCAGGTCGCCGCCGTCCTCGCCATCTGCGACGAGGCCCGGGTGCCGGTGACGGCCGCCGGCGGGCGCAGCGGCGTGTGCGGGGCGTCGGTGCCGCTGCACGGTGGCGTCGTGCTCGACCTCACGGGACTCGCGGGCATCGTGGACGTCGACACGACCTCCCAGGTGCTCGACGTGCTGCCCGGCACGTTCGGCGACGTGCTCGAGCACGACCTGCGCAACGACCACGACCTGACGCTCGGCCACTGGCCGCAGTCGGTCGCGCTGTCGACCGTCGGGGGATGGCT
Source organism: Acidimicrobiales bacterium (assembly GCA_016936035.1). Taxonomy (GTDB): domain Bacteria; phylum Actinomycetota; class Acidimicrobiia; order Acidimicrobiales; family VFJN01; genus ZC4RG19. Next base: position 4,548 of record JAFGPU010000295.1, on the reverse strand, counting down.
GGCGTGCCGCTCGGCCGGCCAGCTCTCCGGGCGCTACGGCAAGATCGAGGACATGGTGCTGGGGCTCGACGTGGCGCTGGCCGACGGTCGCCGCATCAGCACCGGCGGATGGCCGCGCGCTGCGGTCGGGCCCGACCTCACCCAGCTGTTCGTCGGCAGCGAGGGCACCCTCGGGGTCATCACCGGCGCCCGGCTGCGCCTGCACCCCGCCCCTCGGCGCGAGCGTCGGGGCGCCTGGCTGCTCGGCTCGTTCGCGCACGGCCTCACGGCGATGCGCCGCATCGTCCAGCGTGGTGCCACCCCGGCCGTGCTGCGCCTCTACGACGCGGCCGAGGCCGACCGCACCTACGGCACCGGCGACCGGGCGCTGCTGCTGGCGCTCGACGAGGGCGACGGCACCCTGATCGAGGCGGTCTTCGAGGTCATCGCCGAAGAGTGCGAGATGGAAGCCGGCGGACAGCGCGGCGACGACTCCCACGTCGAGCACTGGCTGGCCCACCGCAACGAGGTCGCCGCCCTCGAAGCGCTCACCGGCAAGGGCTACACGGTCGACACCATGGAGGTGTCGGCGCCCTGGTCGGCGCTCCCCGACATCTACCAGGCGACCATCGACGCACTGCTGGCCGTCGAGGGCACGCTGGCGGCATCGGCCCACCAGTCCCACAGCTACCCCTCGGGCGGGTGCCTGTACTTCACCTTCGCGGGGCAGGTCGACGAGGACCGGCGCGACGCCTACTACCGCGAGCTGTGGGACGCCGGCCAGCGGGCCGTCCTGGCCCGCGGCGGTGCCCTCAGCCACCACCACGGGGTCGGCGTGAACCGCGGCCGGTTCATGCCCGAGGCGCTCGGTCCGGCCTTCGGGGTGCTCGAGGCCACGAAGGCGGCGCTCGACCCCCACGGCATCCTCAACCCCGGCAAGCTCGGCCTGCCCTCGCCGTGGGCTGCGCCGTCGGGCTGGTGAGGCCCGCGACCCGGGCCGGCGACGCACCGCCTCGTCGCCGGCCCGCGCGATGGGGCAGACTCCCCCACCGTGACTGAACCGACGCCGGGGTCGATCCTCGTCATCGACGTGGGCACGTCGGGGGTTCGTGGCGCCGTGGTGCGCCCGGACGCCACCGTCGTGGCCGTCCACCACCGCCAGGTCCTGCCCAGCTCGCCGGCTCCCGGGCTGGTCGAGTTCGACGCCTCGGCCATGGCCGACGCATCGCTGGCGGTCGCACGCGCGAGCCTGGCCGCCGCCGGGCCGGTGGCCGCCGTGGGCATCACCGACCAGCGGGCCTCCACCGTCGTATGGGATCGCGCGACCGGCGAGCCGGTGGGTCCCGGCCTCGGCTGGCAGGACCTGCGCACGGTCGGCGACTGCCTCGTGTGGCAGGGCGAGGGCCTGCGCTTCGCGCCCAACGAATCGGCGACCAAGGCCGCGCACCTGCTCGACCAGGCCGACCCCGACCGCCGCCGCGACCTGTGCGTCGGCACGGTCGACACCTGGATCGCGTGGAACCTCTCCGGCGGTGGGCTGCACGTGACCGACGCGTCCAACGCCGGCGTCACCGGGCTGGTCGTCGCCGACGGCTCCGACTGGGACGACACGCTGCTGGACGCGCTGCGCATCCCCCGGTCCGCGCTCCCCCGCATCGTCGACTCGAGCGGCCGGGTCGGCGAGGCCACCGCGCTCGACGGGTCGCCACCGATCGCCGCGCTGATCGGCGACCAGCAGGCCTCCCTCGCCGGCCAGGGGTGCGTGCGGCCCGGTATGGCCAAGATCACGTTCGGCACCGGCGGCATGCTGGACGTGTGCGTCGGGCCCGACCGCCCCCGGTCCACCCGGCAGGGCAGCCACGGCACGTTCCCCATCGTGGCCTGGCGCCACCAGGGCACCACCACGTGGGGTGTCGAGGCGATCATGCTGGCGGCGGGCAGCAACGTCGAGTGGCTGCGCGACGACCTGGGGGTCATCGACACCGCCCCGCAGTCCCACGACGTGGCGGCGGCGTGCGAGACGTCGGAGGGGGTCGTGTACGTGCCGGCCCTGCTCGGACTGGGCACCCCGCGGTGGGACTACGGCGCCCGGGGCACGCTGCTCGGCGTCACCCGCGGCACCGGTCGCCCCCAGCTGGTGCGGGCCGTGCTCGAAGGCGTCGCCCAGCGCGGCGCCGACCTCGTCGAGGCCACCGAGGCCGACACCGGCCTGAGCCTGCCCCGGCTGCGGGTCGACGGCGGCATGTCCGAGAACCCCACCTTCGTGCAGGCGGTGGCCGACGCCACCCAGCGCCCGGTCGAGGTGTCGCCCGAGCGCGAGGCGACGACCCTGGGGGCCGGCTTCATGGCCGGCCTGGCCATGGGCACGTGGTCGGGGTGGGACGACCTGGCGGCGACGTGGCGGCCCGAGGCCGTGGTCGAGCCGCAGCGCGAGCTCGACCGTGCCCGGTGGCGCGAGGCCGTCGACCGGGCGGCCGGCTGGGAGCCCGACCTGAGCGCCATCAGCTTCTAGGTGTACCGCCCTGACAGGGCGTCGCGCAGTACGTCGGCGAACTGGTGCGCCTGCCCGATGAAGCCGCCGTGGTCGCCCGGGAACTCGACCGGTGTCGTGCCCAGACGCTCGGCCAGCGCCGTGGACGTGCGGTGGGTCACCAGGCCTCCCGAGGCGACACCGATACCGACGACGACACGGGCCGGGCCGGCCGTCAACGCGGCGACGTCGGGCACGTAGTGGGTGGTGCCCCGGAGCTCGTGCGCGAAGAAGCGGGCGCCGTTGGCGATGTCCTGCAACGACGGCTCCCCCGGCAGCGGCGGCGCACCGTCGTCGCCGTCGAATCCGGCGTTGGCCATGAACCGCGCCCAGGCCGCCGGCTGCCCCTCGCGGTGGAACGTCTCGATCACCTCCTCGGTTTCGGCGTGGCGGTCGGTGGCGTCCGGGAGCAGCGCCAGCACGGGAGGCTCGTGTGCGACGAGCGTCCGCACCCGCCCGGGATGCCGCTCCACCAGCGCGAGGCCCGTCACCGCGCCGCCGCTGCTGCCGAACACGTCGGCCGAGTCGGCTCCGAGGGCGTCCAGGAGCGCGGCGACGTCGTCAGCCCGCAGCTCGGGGGTCGACTCCTGGTCGGGGTCGTCGAGCGTGCTGGCCGAGATGCCCCGCGGGTCGTGGGTGACGACGGTGTGGTCGGCGGCGAGCGCATCGGCCAGCGGTGCGAACGCCGCCGCGTCCATCGGCGATCCCATGACGAACAGCAGGGGCCCGGCACCGCGGACCTCGTAGTGCAGGCGGGCGCCAGGGACGTCGAGGGAGTGGATGCGGGTGGTCATTCGTCGGTCGTCCTTCGCGGAGTGGTCATCGGACAGAGGCACGAGGACTACGACTCCGGCCGGCGGCAAAGTTCATCGCGCCGCTGCCGGACGGCGTCCGGCGGACGGTGGGGCGAACCGAACCAGCGCGCCGGTGGACGCCACGATTGGCCCGCCTGCCGCGATGCATCACCATGAGCGCATGTCTGCTCCCCTCGCTGCGCCGCCCGGTCCCGACGGCACGGCGACCGGCGCCCAGCGGGCGGGCGCCGCCGGGCCACCCGAGCCGACGTTGCCGGCGGTCCTCCTGCGTGCGCCGATCGCCGCCCAGACGTGGCGTGACTACGTCTACCTCGCGGTCGCCGCGCCTCTGTCGGCGGCCGCGCTGGTGACCCTGGTCGTGGCGACGTGGTTCGGGTTGCTGCTCGCGCTCACGATCGTCGGCATCCCCCTGCTCTCGCTCATCGTGCTCGGGGCCCGCGAGTACGGGGCGCTGCCCCGGTTCCTCGCCCGCAGGCTGCTGGGCGAGGCGGTCGACGCCCCCCGGCGCCGGCAACCCCGCGCACCGGGGTTCCTGCCCTGGCTCCGGGCCTCGCTCGGCGACATCGACGGGTGGCGTGCCATCGCGTACGTCGTGGTGTCGTTCCCGGTGACCGTGCTGGGCACCTGGGCCGTGGCCACGGCGCTGGCGATGGCGGGCGTCCTGGCGAGCTACCCGGTGTGGTGGAAGGTGTTCCACCCCACCCACACCGACGCCGACGGCGTCGTCCACCCGTCGGGCATCCAGCTCGGCGAGTTCTACATCGACACCTGGCCCCGAGCGCTGGGCACCGCGGCGGTCGGGGTTGCGGCGCTGTTCGTCATCCCCTGGCTCGCCCGGCTGGTCACGACGGCCGACCGGCTGCTCGTGCGCGGCCTGCTCGGGCCCACCAAGATCGCCACCCGGCTCGACGACCTCGAGGTCACCCGGGCCCACGCCGTCGACGACTCGGCCGCCACCCTGCGCCGCATCGAGCGCGACCTGCACGACGGCACCCAGGCCCGGCTGGTGGCGCTGGCCATGCACCTCGACCTGGCGAAGGAGAAGCTCGCGGGCGAGCGGGGCGGCGACGACGAGGTGGCGCGCGCCCGTGAGCTGCTGGAGCGCGCCCACCGCAACGCCACCGACGCCATCGTGGAGCTGCGCGAGGTGACGCGCTCGATCCACCCGCCGGCGCTCGACCGGGGGCTGGACGAGGCGCTGGCCACGCTGGCCGCCCGCAGCGG
>JAFGPU010000294.1 GCA_016936035.1 Acidimicrobiales bacterium | reverse complement strand
GGGGGCCAGCGGGTCGTCGCCGGCCAGCGGCGGCAGGTCCTCGTCGACGTCGAGGCGGGTGCCGAGCACCAGGCGCAGCGAGTTGAGAGTGGTCATCCACGCCGTCAACCCGGCCTCGTCGAGGTCGCTGCCGTCGAGCGACTGCTCGACCGTGTCGAGCGCCGCCAGGCGCTGCTCCAGCAGCTCGTCCCGGGTCAGCACCTGGTAGCCCGCGTCGCGCTCGGGATCGTCGGGGTAGGCCGGCGGGAACAGCCGCCGCACCGAGGGGTCGTCGGTCGAGGCGAGCAACTGCTCGCGCAGCTGGCCGACCAGGTCGGCCATCAGCACCCGCTCGTTGGGGCGCAGCTTCACCTGGTAGCGACCCCGGCCGGGACGCTTGATGCGGTTGCGGTCGAAGACCAAGGCGCCGTCAGTCCTGCTGCATGGTGGCCCACAGGCCGTGCTCGTGGAGGCGGAACACGTCGAGCTCCGCCTTCTCGCGGGTGCCGTTGGACACCACCGCCCGCCCGTCGTAGTGCACCTGGAGCATGAGCTTCTCGGCCACCTCGAGCGGATAGCCGAACAGCTTCTGCAGCACGAAGGTGACGTACGACATGAGGTTGATGGGGTCGTTCCACACGATGACGACCCAGGGGCGGTCGGGGTCGACGTCGGTCTCGCCGACGGGTTGCCCGGTCTCGACCGGTGCCGTGAGGGGAGCGGGTGGACCAGCGGTCACCACGCCGCCCATTGTCGCGCGATCGACCTCAGGTCGTCGCCGCCCGGGGTCGGGAACCGGCATCGGGCGCCGCGTCGCCGGCCAGGGCGGTGGCCGCCTCGGTCCCGGCACCGCCCGCCGCGCCGGCTGCGCCGTGCGCCTCGGCCGGCACCGCGGTCGTCAGGCCCAGCCACAGCCGCAGCACGGCCACCCACACCAGCGTGGCGCCCAGCACGTGGAAGGCCACGAGCAGCGCCGGCACCCCGGCGAAGTACTGCCAGTAGCCCAGCGCGCCCTGCGCCACCAGGACGACGAGCAGGTCGTGGCTGCGCCGCACCACCGCCGGCGTTGCGTCGCCCCGGTGGGCCATGCGCACGACGGCGACCGTCAGCGCCAGGAACCCGATCATCGCCAGGCCGTGCACCCGGGCCACCGTGCCGACCTCGAGGGCCAACCGGTCGGCGCGGTCGTCGCCGGCGTGGGGCCCGCTGCCCGTGACCAGCGTGCCCGTGATCAGCACCGCCCCGGCGGCGACCAGCAGCCCCCGGGTGGCGTTCACGAACGGGGCGGTGGCGGTGGGGAGGCGCCGCTCGCCGGGAACGGGCTCACGGGCGGCGCGCTGGTGGAGCACCAGGGCGTTCCACACGGCGCCGAGCGCGAGCACGAAGTGCCCGATGACCGACACGGGAGAGAGGTGCAACCAGACGACGAGCGCGCCGACGAGCCCGTTGGCCGCGACCCAGGCGAACACACCGAGGGCCCAGCGCACCAGGTCGGACCGCCGCGGCTCACGCAGGTGAGCGCCGACGACGGCCGCGAGGGCGAGCAGGCCCACCGCCGCGTTCAGCAGGCGGTTGAGGAACTCGATCATGGCGTGGCCGTCGGACGCCGACCGGGGGGTGAAGCTGTCGGGCTCGCACGACGGCCAGGTCGAGCAGCCGAGGCCCGAGCCGGTCAGCCGCACGCCCGCGCCGACGACGGTGATGACGACGAGGGCGACAAGCGTGGCCAGCGCGATCCGGCGGTACGCCAGAGGTGAGACGCGGGGGATCCGCACGTCCCCAGGGTAGGAGCGCCGGCCGCCGCGAGCCGAATGCGGCCTCGTCGGGCGTGCGGCGGGCGCCTGGCTGCGTTGGCCCGCCTCGTGAGGCCAGACCTAGGCTGCCCCGCGTTGTGTTGACCGTCCCCCAGCCCTCCGTCCGCACGCTGCGCTCGCAGATCGGCGCCTACGTGGCGCTCACCAAGCCTCGCATCATCGAGCTGCTGCTGGTGACCACCGTGCCGACCATGATCGTCGCCGAGCGGGGCATGCCGTCGCTGTGGCTCATCGTCGCCACCGTGCTCGGGGGCACCTTCGCCGCCGGCGGGGCCAACGCCATCAACATGTACGTGGACCGTGACATCGACAAGGTCATGTCACGCACCCAGAACCGGCCGCTGGCCGCCGGCACCATCGAGCCCCGGGCCGCGCTGGCCTTCGCCATCGGCCTCGAGGTCGTCGCCTTCGCCTTCCTGTGGGCGACGGTCAACCTGCTGTCGGCGGTCCTGGCCGTCGCCGCCTGCCTGTTCTACGTGTTCGTCTACACGCTGTGGCTGAAGCGGTCGTCGAAGAGCAACATCGTCATCGGCGGCGCCGCCGGCGCCGTGCCGGTGCTCATCGGCTGGTCGGCGGTCACGAACACGCTCGACTGGGCCCCGGTCGTGCTGTTCGCCGTCATCTTCTACTGGACGCCGCCGCACTTCTGGGCGCTGGCCATCCGCTACCGCGACGACTACGCCCGGGCGGAGGTGCCCATGCTTCCGGTGGTGGCCAGCCTGCGCACCACCGCGGTGCGCATCCTGCTCTACACCCTGCTGCTGTGGGCACTGACGCTGCTCTTCGCCCCCGTGGCCGGGATGGGCGACCTCTACGTCGGCGCCGCACTCGTGCTCGGCGCCGTCTTCACCTGGTACGCGGTCCGGCTGATGCGCGACAGCACGCCCAAGCACGCCATGCGCGTCTTCTCGTGGTCGATCTCCTACATCACGCTGCTCTTCGGCGCCATGGCCGTCGATCAGCTCATCCGCTCGGGGCTCTGATGGGCGACCTGCTTTTTCGTGGCCTGAACACGCATGTGACTAGATTCCCGAGCACAGCCCGTTTCCTGACCAGGGTGCGTTCATGACAGTGACCGAAGCTCCTCGCGACGCCGCCCTCGAGGCCGCCGCTGCGCCGTCCCCGTCGGCTCCGCCGACCGGGCTGGCTGCCGTGGTCGGCTCGGGCGACCCGCGCACCATCGGCAAGCTCTTCGTCGGCACCTCGCTGCTGTTCCTGATCGCGTCCGCGGTCGTCGGCTCGCTGGTCGGCATCGAGCAGTACGACACCGCCGGCACCGAGATCTTCGGCGCCGACACCACGCTGCGCATGTTCACCCTGCAGGCCACCGGCCTGCTGTTCCTCGGCGTCCTGCCCCTGCTGGTCGGCCTCGCCACCGCGATCGTCCCGTTGCAGGTCGGCGCCGCCACCGTCGCCTTCCCCCGGGCCAGCGCCGCCGCCTACTGGGTGTGGCTGGTCTCCAGCGGCCTGGTGCTCGCCTCGTACGCGATCGACGGCGGCCCGTTCGGCACCGAGCCCGAGGCGGTCAGCCTCTACATCGCCGGGCTCATCGCCGTCCTCGTCGCCCTCGCCGTGGCCACGGTCTCGGTCGTGACCACGGTGGCCACGCTGCGGGCGCCGGGCATGAGCCTGCGCCGCACGCCGCTGTTCTCGTGGTCGATGCTGGTGGGCGGTTCCGTGTGGCTGCTCACCCTGCCGGTGCTCGCCGGCGTGTTGCTCGTCACCTACCTCGACCTGCGCTACGGCGAGCAGTTCCTCGGCGGCAGCGGGGGCGTGTGGAACCGGGTCGCCTGGACCCTCTGGCAGCCGACCCTCTACGTCGTCGCGGTGCCCGCCCTGGGCATCATCGCCGACATCGTGCCGGTCTTCGCCCGCCGCCGGCACCAGCGCCACCGGTCGGCCATGTTCCTCATCGGGTTGGCCGCCGCCCTCGGGTTCGGCGCCTGGGCGCAGCTCGGCGCCACCATCGACGGCAGCGACGCGCCGGCCGTGTGGATCAACGAGGCGCCGTGGCAGGCGGTGGGCTTCCTCGCCGTCGTGCCCGTCCTCGGCCTGCTGGGCCTGTGGACCGGCACGCTCGGGCGCGGCAAGGTCAAGCTCGGCACCCCGCTCATCCTCGCCGGGATGGGCGGCCTGCTCGTGTTCCTCGGCGTGGCCGCCGGTGCCGCCACGGTCATCGGCGAGCTCGACCTCAGCGGCACCACCTGGATGACCGGGCAGACCACCCTGGTGCTGCTGGGCACGCTCGTCGTGGCCCTCGGCGGCGTGGCCTTCTGGGCCCCCAAGCTCTACGGCAAGCTGCTGCCCGACGTGCTCAGCCGGCTGGGCGGCACCCTCGTCTTCCTCGGCGCCCTGGTCGCCGGCATCGCTCTGGCGGTCGCCGGCGCGCTGTCGCAGTCCCGACTGGTGACGGGCGGCGCCACCGCCGTCGACAGCGGCGACCTCGACACCGTCGAGACGCTCAACCTGGTGTCGGGCATCGGGCTCGGCGTCGCGGCGCTCGGCCTCGTCGTGGCGGCGCTGGCCATGGCCAAGCGGCGCTCCGGCGACGGGCCCGGCGACGACCCGTGGGACGGCCACACCCTCGAGTGGGCCACCTCGTCGCCTCCCGCCGTCGGTCACTTCGCCACCCTGCCCGCGATCACGTCCGAGGCGCCGGTCTACGACGCCCGCCACGCCGCTGCGGCATCGAAGACGGAGGCATCCGCCTGATGGCCACCACCGCCGTGACCACCGACCTCGAGGTCTTCTCCGAGGCGCCACCCGCGCCGCCGGCCCGGCCCCGCGTGCTGCTCATCGGCACCGCCCTGGCCGCGGGCAGCGCGTCGATGGTGATCTTCGCCCTCATCGGCCTGTACGCCAAGATGCGGCACGACGTCCTCGCCGACGGCGAGGTGTGGATGCCCGAGGAGGGCAACGTCCAGCTCACGCCCGGCAGCATGGCCATGGTCACGCTGCTGCTCTCGCTGCTGACGGTGGCGTGGATCGTGCAGGCCCTGCGCAACGACGACCGGGGGCACGCGCTCATGGCCTTCGGCGTCACGCTGCTGCTCGGGGCGGCCTACATCAACGGTGCCGCCTACGGCTGGCAGCAGCTGGGCCTCGGAGTCACCAGCTCGCCGCAGGCGCTGCTCATCTACACCATCACCGGCCTGCACGTGGCCATGGTGGGCATCGGCCTGCTGTTCCTGGCCGTCATGGGGTTCCGGGCCGTCGGTGGCCAGCTCACCGGACGGGCCGCCGAGGGCGTCAGTGCCGCTGCCCTGTACTGGTTCGTGACCGTCGGCGTGTACGCCACGGTCTGGTACACGATCACCATCACCAAGTGAGGCCACGGCGATGATCACCACCGGTTCCAAGTGGTTCTTCGGCCTCGGGTTCGTCTCGCTGGTCCTCGCCGCCGCCTACGGCTGGACGACCGGCGGCAACGGCCTCGGCCCCCTCACCGCCGGCTACAAGGGCGGCGTCGGCGACCACTTCGGCTACGGCATCCTGCTCGCGGCCGCCGTCATCAGCATCTTCCTCGGCGCCGTGGCCACCGCGGCCCGTGACGCCGACGCCGAGGTCGTCGCCCAGGTGGCGGGCACCGACACCGTGCCGCCGGTCACGCCGGCCGGCGCCAGCTACTGGCCGCCCGTCGCGGGCTTCGGCGCCGCGCTGATCGTCATCGGCCTCGTGTCCGAGCCCCTGCTGTTCGTCTTCGGGCTGATCGTGGTCGGCATCGTGCTGGTCGAGTGGGCGGTGCAGGCCTGGGCCGACCGGGCCACCGGCGACCCCGAGACCAACCGCCGCATCCGCAACCGGCTCATGAACCCGATCGAGTACCCGGCCGCCGGCGCGCTGGCCCTCGCCGTGGTGGCGCTCGCGTTCGCCCAGGTGTTCCTGGCGTTGTCGGCCGAGGTCGCCGTGTGGGTGGCGCTCGCCGCCGCCGTCGTCATCGTCGCCGCCGGGTTCCTCATCGCCTCCCGCCCCCGGATCAGCTCCAACGTCGTGGTCGGGGTGCTGGTCGTCGGCGCCCTGATCGTGATCGGCCTCGGTGTCGCCGGGGGCGTGGCCGGCACCCGCGAGTTCCACGAGCACGAGGAAGAGAGCGACCACGGGGCCGAGGGCGCCCTCGCGCCGCTGGCCGCTCCTGCGGTCGTCGAGGTGGCCCGGTGATCCGTCGCAGTCCGCGCCCTGTCCAAGGAGAACGCATGACGTCCAGAAGAGCGCGGGCAGGTCGCGCCGGCTCGACGACACGCCGCCGCGTCACCCCGCTCGCCGTGGTGATGCCGCTGGTGCTGCTGCTCGGCGCCTGCGCCAAAGACGCCCCCCAGGACACCCTCGACCCGGCGGGCCCCATCGCCCGCAGCATCGACAACCTGTGGAACGGGGTCTTCCTCATCGCGGTCGTCGTGTTCGTGCTGGTCGAGTTCGGCACGCTGGCCCTGGTCGCCCGCTTCCGCCGCCGCCGTGACGACGACGACCTGCCGACCCAGACGCACGGCAACCCCAAGCTCGAGATCGCGTGGACGCTGCTGCCCGCTGTCGTGCTCGCCGTCGTCGGCTTCTTCACGCTGCGGACCCTGTTCGACATCAACGAGCGCGACGACGACGACCTCACCGTCCAGGTCGTCGGTCAGCAGTGGTGGTGGGAGTTCGCCTACGACACCGACGGCGACGGCGACTTCACCGACGAGCCGGTGCTCACCGCGAACGACCTCGTCGTGCCCGCCGGTGTCGACGTCAACCTCGACATCATGTCCAACGACGTCATCCACTCGTTCTGGATCCCGCGGCTGAACGGCAAGAAGGACGCGGTCCCTGGGCGCACGCACCCCCTCCGCATCAACGCCGACGAGCCCGGCACCTACGTCGGCCAGTGCACCGAGTTCTGCGGCCTGTCCCACGGCTACATGCGCCAGCGCGTCGTGGCCCTGCCGGCCGACGAGTTCGACGCCTGGCTCGAGGCCCAGCAGGAGGACGCCGAGGCGCCGCCGGAGGGCACCCCGGCCGCCGCCGGCGCCGAGCTGTTCACCACCCAGTGCTCCGGCTGCCACCTCGCCCGCGGCATCAACGACGACGAGTTCGAGGCCCAGGGCAACGGCGAGGAGCTGCTGGTGTCGGGCAACGCGCCCGACCTCACCCACTTCGCCTCCCGCGGCACGTTCGCCGGCGCCATCTTCGACCTCTGGGTCGACCAGGACGGCGACGGCATCGTCGAAGCAGACGAGATCGGCGGCGAGCTCAACCGCAGTGCCCTCGAGGCCTGGCTGCGCAACCCGCCGGCCGAGAAGCCGATGTCCGCCCCCCACGTGCCGGAGCCCGGCGACGACAAGGTGCGGGGCATGCCCAACTTCAACCTGCAAGAGGAGCCGATCGACCAGCTCGTCGACTTCCTCGTGACGCTCGACTGAGCTAGGAGTCCTCCACATGGCGATCGTCGAACGCCCGACAGCGCCCCTCGAGCTCACCACCGGGGCAGCGACCACCAACCGACCGCTGGGCGGCTTCACGCGCCCGCAGGCGACCACCGGGTGGAAGAGCTGGCTCACCACCGTCGACCACAAGCGCATCGGCATCATGTACGGCGCCGCCGCGCTGTTCTTCTTCTTCCTCGGCGGCGTCGAGGCCTTCCTGATCCGCCTGCAGCTCGCGGCCCCCGGGCAGAAGCTGTACTCGGCCGACCTCTACAACCAGCTGTTCACCATGCACGGCGTGACGATGATCTTCCTCGTCGTCATCCCGATGGGCGC
>JAFGPU010000293.1 GCA_016936035.1 Acidimicrobiales bacterium | reverse complement strand
GCTGGGGGGTGCCGCTGGTCGACGGGGGCACGTACCGGCTGCCCCGCATCGTCGGCCTCGGGCGCGCTCTCGACCTGATCCTGACCGGGCGCGAGATCGACGCCGCCGAGGCCGAGCGCATCGGCCTGGTCGACCGCCTCGTGCCGGCGGGCACGGCCCACGACGCCGCGACCGAGCTCGCGGAGCAGATCGCGTCGTCGCCCTGGCGCTGCGTCGTCAGCGACCGGCGGGCGGTCTACGACGGTCTCGGCCTCGACCTCGCCGAGGCGCTGGCGAACGAGGACCGGCTCGGCCGCGAGGTCATCTTCGCCGACGACTTCGCCGCCGGCGTCGACCGCTTCCGCGATCGGCGGGGGCGTCGCCCGGCGGGGCCGGAGCAGTAGCGTCCGGTCGGTGGAGGTCGACCAGGTCATCACGTGCATCGATTGCGGCGGCAGGGCCCATCTGATCTCCTATCCGCCGCCGGAGCGCTCCTGGGCGCCCGGCGACCTGATCGTCTACCGGTGCGAGGACTGCCTCGACCGGTGGGACCTCGTGGTCCCGGACGACGACGAGGCCGCCGAACCCTGACACCGGTCCTCCAGCCGGGGGGTCAACCCCCATGCCCCCGAGCGCCGCGTGTGGTCTGGTGCTCGGGACCGCCAACGACAGCAACGGAGATTCCGCAATGAGCACCACCCGTTCCACCCCCCGGCTTCGCCGCCTCGTCGGCCTCGTGGCCGTCCCCGCCCTGCTGCTCACCGTTGCGGCGTGCGGCGACGACGACGACAGCGCCGGCGGCAGCTCGTTCTGCGAGGGCGCCCGCGCCCTGGACGACAAGTACGAGGACAACAACCTCGACGACCCCACCAGCGACGAGTTCGGCGAAGCCCTCGATGCCTTCGCGAGCCTCGACCCGCCCGAGGAGATCGCCGACGACTGGGCGACCTTCGTCGAGGGCTTCCGCGCCTTCGCCGACGTCGACCTGAGCGACCCCGAGGCCATCGCCGAGATGGACACCACCGAGTTCGAGGCCGCCTCCGAGCGGATCGAGACCTACATGACCGAGGAGTGCGGCCTCTGACCGGGATGTGACGGGTCCCTCCCTCGCTTCCGAGGGAGGGACGGCCCGGCCGCCGGCGGCGCACTCGCCGGTGTGCCGGGCCGTTCCGCGCCCCGGCGACCGCGTCGGGCTCACCGGCCTGATCCGTGTCGACCCCTCCCCGATCGATCGGTTCCCGCCGCCGGCCGTCAGCGCGCGTCAGGCGTGTAGCAGAGCAGCACGTTGCCGTTGCGGAACGTGATGGTGCGGGCGAGGCGCAGCGCGAACCGGTCGGCGAGCCCGGCGAACAGCGACTCGCCGCCGCCCAGCAGGACGGGGTTGACCATCATTCGTGCCGGAAAGCCGGTCGCGCAGCTCGTCGCGCTCCGACGCCCACCCGTCTCGCTCGACGAGCTCCGAGAGCGTAGGGCGCGCCTTCCAGTCGTGGAACCGGCAGGGCTCCGCGAGGACGTCGACGCCGTCACCGACGTCGCGCTCTGACGTGGTGCAAGGGATTCTGGATGCGAGCCCGTTGATCCTGCTCGAACGGATCACGGCGACAGACGCCCTTCCGGCCGAGTCGCGCATTCCGACTTCTCCGGGATCGCGGACCTCGAAGGTGATCGAGGTGCCTCACCCCGATCACTGAAGCGATCCGGTCATAGCATCAGCTATCCGCCGGAGGTGGCCATGACCGACATCCTGATCCGCGACGTGCCTGACGAGGTGCTGGCTGCGATCGACGCCAAGGCGAAGCGCATCGGGCTCTCGCGGGCGGCATACATCCGGCGGGCGTTGGAGCGCGAGCGGGTGCCGGACAGTGGCCCGGTCACGATCGATCAACTCGAGCGAGTCGCTCGTCGTGCCGCAGACCTCGACGACCCCGACGTGATGTCCACAGCTTGGTCGAGTACCTGACTCCGAGGATCGAGGACCGGACAAGGACTTCGAGCTCATCGCAGAGGTCACCGGTCAGCCGGTCGAGCGCCTCGGCATCGGTTGACCCTGTGCAGCGGCACGGCCGCGCGACCTCGTCGCCTCCACGCGCGTCGGACCCGGGGCGGTGACGACGGGGCGATGACGCTCAACGGCGACTGGTTGCCAGGTAGCCGAGGAGCAGCTCGGCCAGCTCTTTCGGTCGGCTGAGCGCGACGCAGTGGCCGGCCGTGATCTCGTCCGGGGTCATGGCCAGGCGGTCGGCCACGACGCGGCGCATGAACTGGGGTGGGAAGAAGCGGTCCTCGCTGCACAGGACGAACCTCGTCGGCACCGCCGGCCACGACACCAGCGGCCACGGACTCTGGCCCGGGGTCGCCGATTGCGCCCGCTCCCGGCGCAGCGCCTCCTCGGCCAGGGCGCGAGGCACGTCGTGGTAGAAGGCGACGAAGGGGTCGTCGTTGCCCGTCTTGCCGCCGTCTCGCCGAGCCTGTCGCTGGACATCGTGCTGCCAGCCGGTGTTGGCGAACCAGTCGTCGGCCTTCTCGCCTGGCGCGGGAACCATGGCGGCGACGAGGACCAGCAGGTCGGCTCGAAGCCGATCGGCCACCAGCGTCGCTGTGAAGCCGCCGAACGACTGGCCCACGACGACCAGATCGCGCCGGTCACCGATCGCTTCGATCACGGTGTCGACGTACTCGGGGAGGCCCGCTGCGTCGTCGTCGCACGGCAGATCGGGTGCGACCACGTCGTGCCCCTGCGCGCGCAACTCCTCCTCCACCAGGTGCCAGTACCACCCCACGTCCCCGGCCCCATGGATCAGCACGAACGTCGCCATCGTCCCCCTCGGATCGTCACGTCGACCGCCACATCCCTCTCTCTGACGACTCGCGGGCGTCGCACTCATCGCTCGGCGCCGTAGTACTGACTATCGCTCGAGGTAGCTGGCGAGGTTCGCGAGCGAGGAGGCCAAGCCGGCGGCGTGGTCCTCCGCCGAGATGGCATCGGGGACGTCGTCGGCGGTGATGTCGACCCGGGTCGCTCCGTCGACGGGGTCGAGGGCCCACGTCATGGTCATCGTTCCGGCGTAGGCGGGATCGTCGGAGACGAAGTCCACCGCCTGCACGACCCGCACTCCTGGCACGAGCTCGATGAAGCGACCCTCGACGACGTCGGCGTCCGGCGTGGACTTCCCCCCGGAAGCGGAAGGATCGGTGTAGGTCAGCACCATGCGATACGACCCGCCGGGACGCGCGTCGAACTGCTCGATCCGGCCGGTCATGCCGCCAGGCGGCAGCCACACCACGAGGGCATCCGGATCGACGAGGGCGTCATAGACCTGCTCGCGCGGGGCGGTGATGACACGAGACGCCGAGTCGGTGCGAGGCATCG
>JAFGPU010000292.1 GCA_016936035.1 Acidimicrobiales bacterium | reverse complement strand
TTCGGTGACCACCAGGTGGCCAACGTCGCGACCGAGGTCATGGCCCGCACGCTCGACGTGGAGCTGCGCTCGCCGGCGCTGGCAGAGGGTCGCAGCCCCGACGTCGAGCCGTTCTGGGACATCGAGCGCACCCGCCGCCTGCCCGATCGCGGCGACTCGTACCTGGTGGTGTGGGACTTCGGCACCGAGGCCCCGCCCCCGGGCAACGTGCCGAACCGGGCCGGCGACGACCCGCACGGCATGGGGCGCGACCAGGTCGAGGTGCTGACGGTCGCCTCGACATTCCTCGACGAGGGCACCCTCGTCGACACCTGCGGCGGCGGGCCCTGCCAGACCCTCGACGAGGCGGGGTGAGCGCGTCGCCGCGGCCCTGTGCCACAATGCCCGTCACATGAACGGCCGGTGGACCACCGGTATCGGCCTGATGTGCGCGGGTGAAACGCTGGGTTCGCCTCTCCGTGGTGCAACAGCACACCCACTCGTGCCCAAGGGGCCAGATGACATTCGCCAAGGGGGATGACACCAAATGACGCTCGCCTACCTCGATCCCGGGTCAGGAAGCCTCATCGCATCGGCTCTGGTGGGCGGCGTCGCCGCCGCCGGCGTCGCCGCCAAGCAGGCGCGCGCCCGCTTCTCGGCCGGGTTCGGCCGCAAGCGCAAGAACGGGACCGAGTTCTCGGCCGACACCGGGCCGGACGCAGCCGACGACGGCGCCGCCGCAGCCCCGGATGCCGACGCCGCCGATACCGCGGTCGACGAAGCCGCCGTCGGCACCGACAACTGATCCGGTCGCGGCGACCCGTGACCACCTACGAGGCGGGGTCGTTCCGCGACCCCGACAGCGCGGTCTTCCGGTCCGGGGGCAAGGTCCTGCGCGGCCTGTCCGGTCAGGCCGCCGACGACTGGGACCGCCTCAGCGCGACGACCTTCTTCCCCGAGCTGGTCGCGGCGGGGCAGGTCGTGCGCACAACCGCCCACGAGGGCGACGCACCGCCGTCGCCGCGGGGTCAGCCGTGGGCTCGCGTCATCGAGCACGAGCGCATCCCCGTCGTCTCCTACCCCTACGAGTGGCCCTTCGCGATGATGCGCGAGGCCGCTGCCCTGCACCTCGACGTCCTGGCCGCCGCCCTCGACGAGGGGATGTCCCTCAAGGACGGCACGGCGTACAACGTGCAGTTCGTGGGCGCGCGCCCCACGTTCATCGACATCGGCTCGTTCGAGCAGTCGACCGGGCCCTGGCCGGGCTACCGGCAGTTCTGCCAGACCATGCTGTTCCCGCTGATGGTGCAGGCGCACCTGGGTGTGCCGTTCCAGCCGCTGCTGCGGGGCAGCATCGACGGCCTCACGCCGTCCGACGTGGCCGGCATGTTCTCCGGCTTGCGGCGCTTCCGCAAGGGCGTCCTGCGCAACGTGACGCTCCACAGCGTCCTCGAGCGGAAGGTCACCACTGCGTCCGAGACGGTGAAGTCCGACCTCAAGTCGTCGGGGTTCTCGAACGAGCTGGCCAAGGCCACCGTCAAGAACCTGCGCAAGCTGGTCGGCAGCCTCGAGGTCGCCAAGCGGGGGTCGGCCTCGGACGACGACCACTCGGTCTGGTCCGACTACCGCGACACCTGCTCGTACAGCGATGACGACGCCAGGGCCAAGCAGGCCTTCGTGCGCTCGGCGCTCGACGACGGCGCCAGCGGCACCGTGCTCGACCTGGGCGCCAACGACGGCGCCTACTCGCTGCTCGCGGCCGAGCACGCCGACTACGTGGTCGCGGTCGACGGCGACGAGAAGGTGGTCGACCTCCTCTACCGACGGTTGCGCGCCGCCGGCAAGGAGAACGTCCTGCCCCTGGTCATGAACCTCGTCGACCCGTCGGGTGGCATCGGGTGGCGCAACCGTGAGCGCGCCCCGTTCGTCGAGCGGGTCCGACCCGACGCCACGCTGGCGCTGGCGCTGATCCACCACCTCACCATCGCGGCCAACGTGCCGCTGCCCGAGGTGGTGTCGTGGCTGGCGTCGTTCGGTGGCCGCGTGGTGGTCGAGTTCCCCCACGTCGACGACGTGCAGGTCAAGCGCCTGCTCGCCAACAAGCCCGCCGGCCTGTTCGACGACTACCGGCGCGAGGCGTTCGAGGCGCTGCTCGAGGAGCAGTTCCTCGTCCATCGCCAGCAGACGCTGCCGGGGGGTACGCGCACGATGTACCTCGCCGAGCCCAAGCCATAACCCGGGCCGCTGGGGCCGCCCACCGATGGCAGTCGACGATCGCGGCACCGGAACCAGGGAGCCGGGCTCGTCGACCAGCGAATCCACCGGTGCCGGCGCGACGACTGGGCGCCGGGCGCGGCGCGTTCGCCACGAGTTTCTGCTCTCCCTCGAGTTGGTGGCGCTCGCGACGTTCGCGTTCAGCCGCCCGGTGCTCGACAGCTTCGGCCGGTCACCGGAGGCATTCCTCCTGCGCGGCGTCGCCGGACGGGCCGTCGTGGCCTTCGGTGTCGTGGTGGCGGTCGTGCCCGCCCTCCTGTCGGCCCTGATCGGGCTGGTGGCGCGCACGCTCGGCCGCCGGCACGGCGCGACCGTGCACGCCGCCCTCGTCGGCGTCCTGGGTGCGATCGCGGCGTGGCGGCTGGGCAGGGACGTCACCGAGTGGCCGGGCCGCGCCGTCGCGTTGCTCCTCGGGGGCGCCGTGGCCGGGGTCCTGCTCGTGGTGGTGCGGAGGCGGTCGCCCTCGTCGGGCACCTTCCTGCGCATCGCGGGCGCCTCGTCGGTGCTCTTCCTGGCGCAGTTCCTGTTCCTGTCACCGGCGTCGAGCCTCGTGTTCGGTGTCTCGGCGACGACCACCGAGGTCCCCGCGGCCGCCATCGCCGACCAGCTGGGTGACGATCCGCCGAACGTGCTGTTCATCACGTTCGATGCGCTGCCGCTCGTGTCGTTGCTCGACGGGAGCGGGCAGATCGATGCCGACCTCTACCCCCACTTCGCCGCCCTCGCAGCGGAGAGCACGTGGTACCGCAACCACACGACCGTGGCCGGGTACACGCTGGACGCCGTGCCGGCGATGCTCGCGGGGCGCTACCCCCACACGATGGAGTCGGGGATCTTCGGCAGCCCGCATGCCGCCGACAACATCTTCACGCTCCTCGGTGACAGCTACGACATGCAGATCAACGAAGAGGTGACGGGCATGTGCCCGCGAGAGGTCTGCCACGTGGGCCCGTCCGGCGACCTCGGCGCTCTCTTCGGCGACGCGATCGACCTGTGGCGCGACACGTCGCCCGCCCCCAAGGCCTTCCTCGGCATGCCGACCATCGGGTTCGACCACGTCTTCGAGGACGTCGAGGACAGGATCGATCACCTGGACGTGGCGGCGGGCGACCGCCCCCGCTTCGTGTTCGACCACGTGCTCCTGCCGCACCCACCGTGGCGGGTCCTCGACGACGGCACGCCCTACCAGGTCCGCACCCCGACGGTCGGGGCGCAGCTCGACGGGTCGTGGGGCGCAACCGGCACCGCGGTCGCCGAGCAGCGCCACATCCTGCAGACCCAGGCGGCGGACGCCCTGCTCGGCCGATACCTCGACGCGTTCCGCGCCGCCGGCACCTACGACGACACGCTCGTGGTGGTGACCTCCGACCACGGCAAGTCGTTCCTGCCGGATGACCACTCGCGTGCCCTGTCGGCCGACAACGCCGACCAGATCATGTGGACCCCCCTCATGATCAAGGAGCCGCGCCAGTCGGCCGGGCGCGTCGACGACGCCGATGTCCGCTCGATCGACATCGTGCCCACGATCGCCGACATCCTCGGCGTCGATCCCTACTGGCCGGTCGACGGTCAGCCCGCCCATGCGGCGACCAGCCGTGACGGCTCGACCAAGCCGTTCCTGGACAACCAGCGCAACCGGCTGCGCGCCGACGACGGTGAACCGCTCGTCCAGGTGGACGCGGCCGCCCCGTTCGACCGGGTGCTCGCGGCCGACCGGGTACCGTCCTCCGGTCCAGATGCCGTGTGGAAGCGCACCCAGCACGGCGACCTCGTCGGCCAGCCCGTCGACGACGCCACGATCGGGGAACCGTCCACGGCCGACATCGCCGTGGATGACCGGGCCGCGCTGGAGGTCGCCGCTGTCGACGAGCCCCTGCCCCTCGAGGTCGTCGGCACGTCGGACCTGCCGGCCTCGACCGTCGTCGCCTACGCCCTGAACGGCACGATCGGTGCCGTCACGACGGTCGAGGAGACCGGCGACGACGCCCGGCTGGTGCACGGCCTGCTGCCACCCCGCCTCTTCATCGAGGGCAACAACGAGCTCACGGCCTACGTCGTCGACGGCCCGGTCGGCGACCCGGTCCTGCATCCCGTGACGGTGGTCGACGGCGGCGCCTGACCGGGGCGGCCCGTCAGCGGGCCGGCCGCGCCGTACCGGGCTGCCGGTACCCTCGGTCGCGTGGGGCGTGGACGAACGGCCAAGGTGTTGACGCACCGGTACGACGGTGAGGCCGTCAGCCGTCGTCCCGACCACCTCATCGTGGAGGAGCCGCTCGAGGTGCACCTCGACGGCGTGCTGGTGGCCACCACCATGCGCACGCCGGGGCACGACTTCGAGCTGGCGGCCGGCCTGTGCTTCACCGACGGCCTCCTGGGCGGGGCACCGGTGCGGCAGTGCAAGTACTGCGGCACCGGCTCCGCGGTCGACAGCGAGTTCAACGTCGTCACCGTCGACACCGGGGGCCGGGCGCCGACTCCCACGCCCCGGCTCTCGGTCACGTCGTCGGCCTGCGGCATGTGCGGCACCACCGCCGTCGACGAGCTGCGCGAACGCCTGCACCCCCTGCCGGCCCGATCTCCCGTGCCCCTCGACGTCCTCGCCGCTCTCCCCGAGACCGTCACCGGTGACCAGCCGCTGTTCGACGAGACCGGGGCCGTGCACGCGGCGGTCGCCTTCGACCGCCGGGGTGAGCCGGTGCTCGCCCGCGAGGACATCGGCCGCCACAACGCGGTCGACAAGGTGGTCGGCCGCCTCGTGCTCGACGGCAGCCTTCCCGCCCACGACCTGGGGCTGTGGGTCAGCGGCCGGGCCGGCTTCGAGATCGTGCAGAAGGCGTGGGCGGCGGGGTTCGGCACGGTCGTGGCCGTGAGCGCACCGTCGTCGCTGGCGGTGAGCGCGGCGCGGCTGGCGGGCATCACCCTGTGCGGCTTCGCCCGTGGCGGGCGCCTCAACGTCTACACGGGGATCGAGGCCTGACGGTGGGCCTGCGCGAGCAGTTCACCGGCTGGAACCCGCGCCTGTGGGCGGGATGGCGCCCGAACGGCCTCGGCGAGCAGAAGCCCGACCACTATCGCGACATCGCCCGGGCGGCGTGGGCCAACCGCAACCACCCGCGGTACGCGTGGCAGGTGCTGACCAGGGGTGCGTGCGACGGCTGCGCCCTCGGTGTGGCCGGTCTGCACGACTGGACCATCGACGGCGTGCACCTGTGCACCACCCGGCTCGAGCTGCTCGAGCTCAACACGGCCGACGCCGTCGACCCGCTGGTGCTGTCCGACGTGGCCGCGCTGCGCGGGCGCACCGGGGGGCAGCTGCGGGCGCTCGGCCGCCTCGGCCACCCGATGCGCCGCCGGCGGGGCGACGCCGGGTTCCGCCGGGTGTCGTGGGACGAGGCGCTGTCGGTGCTCGCCGGCGGGTTGCGCGCCGCACCGCCGGAGCGCGTCGCGCTCTACCTCACGAGCCGGGGCATCACCAACGAGGTCTACTACGCGGCGGCGAAGGCAGCCCGGGCGCTGGGCATCGCCAACATCGACTCGGCCGCCCGCGTGTGCCATGCCCCCTCGACGGTGGGTCTGAAGCAGACGATCGGGGTGGCGGCGACCACCTGCTCGTTCCAGGACGTCATCGAGGCGCCCCTGGTGGTGCTGTGGGGGTCGAACCCGGCCAACAACCAGCCGGTGTTCATGAAGTACCTCTACCTGGCGCGCCGGCGGGGCTGCCGGGTCGTGGTGGTGAACCCGTACCTGGAGCCGGGCCTCGAGCGCTACTGGGTGCCGTCCAACGTCGAGTCGGCTGTGTTCGGCACCCGCATGAGCGACCTGCACGTCCCGGTCCGGCCGGGGGGCGACGTGGCGCTGGCCACCGCCGTGCTCAAGGTTCTGATCGCCCGCGACGCCGTCGACGAGGCGTTCGTGGCCCACCACACCGCCGGGTTCGACGGGGTGCGGGCGGCGCTCGAGGACCAGAGCCTGGACGACCTGCTGCACCTGTCGGGTGTCGACCGCCCGACCCTCGACGCCTTCGCCGACGAGCTCGTGCGGGCCGGGGGAGCGGTCCACGTCTGGTCGATGGGCATCACCCAGCACCGGGGATCCGCCGACACCGTGCGGGCGATCGTCAACCTGGCGCTCGCGCAGGGCAGCGTGGGGCGCGACGGGGTGGGCCTCATGCCCATCCGGGGCCACTCCGGGGTGCAGGGCGGCGCCGAGATGGGGGCCTACGCCACGGCGCTGCCCGGGGGCGCACCCGTCGACGCCGAGCACGCGGCGGAGCTCGGCGCCGAGTGGGGCTTCCCGGTGCCCGACCGGCCCGGCCTCACGGCGCCCGAGATGGTGGACGCCGCCGGTCGCGGCGACCTCGACGTGCTGTGGATGTCGGGCGGCAACTTCCTCGACGTCCTGCCCGACCCGCCCGCCGTCGAGGCCGCGCTCGGCCGGGTGCCGCTGCGGGTGCACCAGGACGTCGTGCTCACGAGCCAGATGCTGGTCGACGGCGACGACGTGGTGCTGCTGCCGGTCGCCACCCGGTACGAGCAGGAGGGCGGCGGCACCGAGACCACCACCGAGCGCCGCATCGTGTTCAGCCCGGAGCTGCCCCGCCGGGTGGGCGAGGCACGCAGCGAGTGGCGCCTGTTCGCCGAGGTCGCCAACCGGGTGCGGCCCGAGCTGCGGTCGCACTTCTCGTGGCCGACCAACCGCGACCTGCGGGCCGAGATCGCCCGCGTCGTGCCGTTCTACGCGGGCATCGAGACGCTGGCCGACACCGGCGACGCCGTGCAGTGGGGCGGCCGCCACCTGTGCGCCGGCGGCGAGTTCCCGACGCCCGACGGGAGCGGACGGTTCAGCGTGCTCGTCCCCCCGCGCCCCGCCCTGCCCGACGGGGCGTTCGTCGTGTCGACGCGGCGGGGCAAGCAGTTCAACTCGATGGTGCACGCCCAGGTCGATCCGCTCACCGGCGCCGGGCGCGACGCCGTGCTGATCGACCCGGCCGATGCCGCGGACCTGGGCGTCGCCCCGGGCGACCGGGTGCGGCTGCGGTCATCCACGGGCGCCTACGAGGGCACGGTCACGCTCGCCCGGCTGCCGGCGCGCACCCTGCAGGTGCACTGGCCCGAGGGCAACGTGCTCGTGGCCGGTGACGCCGACCACCGCGAGCCGCTGTCCAAGGTGCCCGACTACAACGCGGTGGTGTCGGTCGAACCGCTGTGACGGCGGGTTCGGCGATTCGGGCGCGACGACGACCGTCTGTACCCTGAGCTGCATGACCGAGCCCCTCATCCCCAGCACCGGCTGGAACGTCCTGCACCTCTTCTGCGCCGCCGGCCCGCTGGCCGATGCGGCCGAGGTGGCGGCCGCGGTCAAGCAGCTCGAGGGTGACGAGCACCAGGTCGTCCCGGTGGCGGTCGTGGGGCACAAGGCCGACCTGTGCCTGCTGGCGCTCGGTCCGGACCTGTGGCGCCTGCGCCGTTTCCAGACCGCGGTGGCGGCCGCGGGCCTCGATGTCGTCGACAGCTACCTGTCGCTGACCGAGGTGTCCGAGTACGCCGAAGGCATGCCGGAGGAGCGCAAGACCGCTCGGCTCTACCCCCAGCTGCCGCCCGAGGGCAAGCCGGCGTTCTGCTTCTACCCCATGTCGAAGCGGCGGGGCGACGTGCACAACTGGTACGAGCTGCCCTACGACGAGCGGGAGCGCCTCATGCTCGGTCATGGCAGCACCGGCCGCACGTTCGCCGGGCGCGTCCTGCAGCTCGTGACCGGTTCAACGGGCATCGACGATTACGAGTGGGGCGTCACGCTGTTCGCCCAGCGGCCCGACGACCTCAAGGCCTGCGTCTACACGATGCGCTACGACACCGCCTCGTCGCGGTTCGCGGAGTTCGGGCCGTTCGTCACCGGCGTGGTCGGCACGCTCGACGAGGTGCTCGCCGCTGTGGGGCTCGACGCGACCGGGCCCTGATCGCGCTGGTCGTCACGGCGGCGGGTCCCCGAGGTCACGCTCGGCGACCTGGCTGAGGAAGCGGCGGGTGCGTTCGTGGCGCGGGTCGCCCAGCACCTCGGCCGGTGGGCCCTCCTCGACCACGACGCCGTCGTCCATGAACACGACCCGGTCCGCGACGCGTCGCGCGAACCCCATCTCGTGGGTGACGACCATCATCGTCATGCCCTCCTCGGCGAGCGACCGCATGACGGCCAGCACCTCGCCCACCAGCTCCGGATCGAGTGCCGAGGTGACCTCGTCGAACAGCATCATGTCCGGGGACATGCACAGTGCCCGGGCGATCGCCACCCGCTGCTGCTGGCCTCCCGAGAGCCGGGCCGGGAACTCGCGTGCCTTGTCGACGAGGCCGACGCGCTCGAGCATCGCCGTGGCGGTGGCGATCGCGTCGGCCTTGGAGCGACGCAGCACCCGCCGTTGGGCGATGGTGAGGTTGCCCATCACGTCGAGGTGGGGGAACAGGTTGAAGCTCTGGAACACCATGCCGATGCGGCGCCGCACGGCGTCGACGTCGCAGTCCGGGTCGGTGATGTCGTCGCCTTCGATCAGGATGCGGCCGGACGTGGGTTCCTCGAGCTTGTTGACGCAGCGCAGCAACGTCGACTTGCCCGACCCCGAGGGGCCGATGACGCAGACGACCTCGCGGGGATCGACCACGAAGTCGATGCCCTTCAGCACCTCGAGGGCACCGAAGTGCTTGTGCAGCTCGTCGATCTCGATGGCGGGGACGCCGGCGCCCGGCGACTGGGGGGTGACGGGTCCGGTCATCGTGCCTTCCGTGCCCGCGCCTCGAGCAGCCCCACGAGCCGTGTCAGGGGCACGGTGATGGCCAGGTAGACGGCCGCGGCCGCTACCAGGGGCGTGATGTTGAACGTCTTGCTCACGGCGTCGCGGGCGAACTTGGTGATCTCGATCGTCTCGATCGTGGTGCCGAGCACGAACAGCAGCGACGTGTCCTTGATCAGCGCGACCAGCTCGTTGGTGAGCGGCGGGATGACGATGCGAAACGCCTGGGGGATGACGATCGAGGTCATCGCCCAGGTGTGGCTCATCCCGAGCGAGCGGGCCGCCTCGACCTGGCCGCGGGGTACCGCCTCGATGCCGGCACGGATGGTCTCGGCCATGTACGCCGAGTACACGATGCCGAGGGCCAGCGAGCCGGCGCCGTAGATGCCGGGCACCCGGGCATCGAGCGCGATCGGGATGGCGAAGCCCACCGCGATCACCGTGATGAGCGCGGGCATGCCCCGGAAGAGCTCGATGTAGACGATCGCGAACCACCGATACGGCGTGATCGACGACAGCCGTAGCAGGGCCAGGACCAGGCCGGCCACGAGGGCGATGCTGAACGACAGCGCCGTGAAGATGAGCGTGTTGCGCGCCGCCCGGGTGACGATCTCGGGGAACTGCTCGGCGAACACGTCGGGCTGGAAGAACGCCTCCTGCAGGCGACCCCAGTCGACGCTGACGACGAGCCACGCGACCAGCAGCAGCGTCGCGGCGTAGACGACGCCGCGGGTCAACCGGGCCCGCTGCCGCCGTGTCAGGCGGCGGTGGCCGGGCCCGGTCGATCCTACGGCGCTCCCCGTCCCCGTCGGGTCAGGGCTGCTCACCGAAGTAACGGCCGAAGATCTCGTCGAACTCGCCGCTGTCGCGCAGCTCGGCCAGCCCGTCGTCGATCATCTGCAGCACG
>JAFGPU010000291.1 GCA_016936035.1 Acidimicrobiales bacterium | reverse complement strand
TACCTGTTCTCGGGCACCGTCGCCAGCAACCTGCGCTACGGCAAGCCCGACGCCAGCGACGACGAGCTGTGGGAGGCGCTGCGGGTCGCGCAGGCGTCCGACTTCGTGGCCGCCATGCCCGGCGGTCTCGACGCCGCCATCGCCCAGGGCGGCGCCAACGTGTCGGGTGGTCAGCGCCAGCGCCTGGCCATCGCCCGGGCCCTGGTGAAGAAGCCGGAGATCTACGTGTTCGACGACTCGTTCTCGGCGCTCGACCTGGCGACCGACGCCCGGCTGCGGACCGCGCTCGCACCGCACGTCGCCAGCGCGACGGTGGTGACCGTCGCCCAGCGGGTGTCGACGATCGTGGGCGCGGACCAGATCCTGGTGCTCGAGCACGGTCGCACCGTCGGTCTCGGCACCCACGACGAGCTGCTGGCGACGTGCCCGACGTACGCCGAGATCGTGGCGTCGCAAGCGGGCCAGGGCGAGGCGGCATGAGCACCTCGACCCAGCCTCCCCCGGCGGGGCCGAAGCCCCCGGTCAGCGGCGGCCCCAGCACCATCCGGCCCATGGGCGTGGGCGTCCCCGCGGACGCGTCCCGCGACTTCCGCAGCTCGTCGCGCCGGTTGCTGTCGCGACTGCGGCAGGACCGCGTCGGCGTGGGGGTGGTCCTCGTGCTGGCGGTCCTGGGGGTGGCGCTCACCGTGGTGGGGCCCCGGATCCTGGGGCACGCCACCGACATCGTCATCCAGGGGCTCGTCACCCCCGCTGGCATCGACTTCGCCGACCTCCACCGGGTGCTCCTGGCGGCGCTCGGGCTGTTCGTCGCGTCGTCGACGCTCAGCTACACGAGCGCGTACCTGCTGGCCGGCATCGTCCAGCGCACCATGCACCGGCTGCGGGCCGACGTCGAGGACAAGCTGCACCGCCTGCCGCTCGGCTACGTCGACCGCAACGCCCGCGGCGACCTGCTCAGCCGGGTCACCAACGACATCGACAACATCGCCCAGAGCCTGCAGCAGACGCTGAACCAGCTGCTCACCCAGCTGCTCACCCTGGCGGGCGTGCTGGCGATGATGGTCTCGATCTCGCCCCTGCTGGCGCTGGTCGCCATCGTGTCGATCCCGCTGTCGCTGTTCACGATGCGGGGCATCGCCGCGCGGTCCAAGGCCCGGTTCCTGTCGCAGTGGACCCACACGGGCGCCCTCAACGCCCAGGTCGAGGAGACGTTCACCGGCCACGCCATCGTGAAGGCGTTCGGCCGCCAGCGCGAGGTCGAGGAGCGGTTCCGGCAGACCAACGACGAGCTCTACGAGGCCAGCTTCGGGGCCCAGTTCATGGCGGGCGTCATCCAGCCGGCGATGATGTTCCTCGGCAACCTCAACTACGTGATCATCGCCGTGCTCGGCGGCCTGCGGGTCACGTCCGGGGCGATGACCATCGGCGACGTGCAGGCGTTCCTGCAGTACACCCGGCAGTTCGCGATGCCGCTCACGTCGATGGCGTCGATGTTCAACGTGCTGCAGTCCGGGGTCGCCTCGGCCGAGCGGGTGTTCGACCTGCTCGACGCCGAGGAGCAGACCCGCGACGACGCCGCCGAGCCGCTCCGGGGCGAGCCCCGCGGGCGCGTCGAGTTCGAGCGCGTGGCCTTCTCGTACGACCCGGACACGCCGCTGATCACCGACCTGTCCCTCGTCGCCGAGCCGGGTCAGACGGTCGCGATCGTCGGGCCGACCGGTGCCGGCAAGACCACGCTCGTCAACCTGATCATGCGGTTCTACGAGCTCGACAGCGGCCGCATCACCATCGACGGGCGCGACATCGCGACCATGCGCCGGCGCGACCTGCGGGCCAGCACCGGCATGGTGCTGCAGGACACGTGGCTGTTCGGCGGCACCATCCGCGACAACATCGCGTACGGCGACACGTCGGCCACGGAGGAGCAGATCCTCGAGGCGGCGCGCGCCACCTACGTCGACCGGTTCGTCCACGCGCTGCCCGACGGGTACGACACGGTGGTCGACGACGAGGGCACCAGCCTCAGCGCCGGCGAGAAGCAGCTGGTCACCATCGCCCGGGCGTTCCTCGCCGACCCGGCCATCCTCATCCTCGACGAGGCCACCAGCTCGGTGGACACGCGCACCGAGGTGCTGGTCCAGCACGCCATGGCGGCGCTGCGGTCACGGCGCACCAGCTTCGTGATCGCCCACCGGCTCTCGACCATCCGCGACGCGGACGTGATCTTGGTGATGGAGGACGGCCGCATCGTCGAGCAGGGCCACCACGCCGACCTGCTGGCCCGCGACGGCGCCTACGCGGCGCTGTACCGCGCGCAGTTCGCCGCGGCGGCCACCGAGGTCGCGTGACCCGCGCGGCGGCCTGCCAGCGCTGGTGACGGTGGGTGCGCCATCAGGGCTGGGTGCGCGGCGACGACGGTCATAGGCTGGTGGGCATGGCGAGGGCGACACGCTGGGTGACCGACACTCGCGAAGGGCATTCCGAGTGGTACATCGAACGCTTCCGCGGCATGGCGGCCGAGGGGGCCGACCTGGCCGGCGAGGCGCGACTCGTCGACGCCATGGTGCCGCGGCAGGCGCGGGTGCTCGACGCCGGGTGCGGTCCCGGCCGGGTGGGCGCCGAGCTCGAGGCCCGGGGCCACACCGTGGTGGGCGTCGACGCCGACCCCGCGCTCATCGACGCCGCCCGCTTCGACCACCCCGGCCCCCGCTGGCTGGTCGCCGACCTGGCCGAGCTCGACCTGACCGACCAGGGCGAGCGCGAGCCGTTCGACGCCGCCGTGCTCGCGGGCAACGTCATGGTGTTCCTGGCGCCCCGCACCGAGGCCGAGGTGCTGCGGCGGGTCGGCCGCCACGTGCGCCCCGACGGCTTCGTGATCGTGGGCTTCCACGTCACCCGCCTGGCGCTCGCCGACTTCGACCGGTTCGTGGCCGAGGCCGGTCTGGTCATCGAGCACCGCTTCGCCACCTGGGACCTGCGCGCCTGGCACGAGGGCGCCGACTTCGCAGTGACGGTGCTGCGCCACCCCCGGGTCAGGTCCCGGGCGACACGCACGACCTAGTCGAGCCGCACCCGTTCTCCGTGGCGGGGCACGACGGCCACCCAGCCGTCGCGCCGTTCGATCAGGTCGCGGAGGGTCTCGGCCGGCTCGGGCTCGCCGTGGACCACGTACACGGCGTCGGGCGGTCGCGTCGCGGTGTCGAGCCAGGTCGTCAGCTCGGCCTGGTCGGCGTGCACGGAGAAGGCCTCGATGTCGACGACCTCGGCCCGCACGGGCACGTAGCGCCCCAGCATCTTGATGTGCCGCGCGCCGTCGGCCAGCAGGCGGCCCCGGGTGCCGGGCGCCTGGAAGCCCACGAGCAGCACCGCGTTGCGGCGGTCGGGCGCCAGGCGGGCGAGGTGGTGGACGACCCGGCCGCCGCTGGCCATCCCCGAGGCCGACACGATGATGATCGGGCCCCG
>JAFGPU010000290.1 GCA_016936035.1 Acidimicrobiales bacterium | reverse complement strand
TGGCCGCGGTGTCTGCGCTCGCCGGCCTCGCCGCCTACGAGGACGCCTTCGTCCGCGCCGGCCAATCCGTCCCCCTGTCCTGAGGTGACCTGATGACCGACTCCGCCTACCGGTCCGTCCCCGACGGCGAGCTGGG
Source organism: Acidimicrobiales bacterium (assembly GCA_016936035.1). Classification (GTDB taxonomy): domain Bacteria; phylum Actinomycetota; class Acidimicrobiia; order Acidimicrobiales; family VFJN01; genus ZC4RG19. Next base: position 2,418 of record JAFGPU010000290.1, on the reverse strand, counting down.
CGCCTACCCCGACCCGGCCACCTGGGACGACGTGGTGGTGCCCGACGCCCGAGCGTGGCCCCGCCGCGAGGAACGGCACTACAGCCTGATCCCCACCACCTGCTTCAACTGCGAGGCCAACTGCGGGCTGGTGGCCTGGGTCGACAAGGACACCGGCGAGATCGCCAAGCTCGAGGGCAACCCACGCCACCCGGCCAGCCGGGGCCGCAACTGCGCGAAGGGCCCCGCCACGGTCAACCAGATCCGCGACACCGAGCGCATCCTGCATCCCCTCCGCCGCGTCGGGAAGCGGGGCGAGGGCCGGTGGGAGCAGGTGAGCTGGGACGAGGCGCTGGCCGACATCGGCGGGCGCATCGGGCGGGCGTTCAGCGAGGGACGCCAGGACGAGGTCATGTACCACGTCGGCCGCCCCGGGGACGACAGCTACATCGAGCGGGTCCTGCACGCCTGGGGCGTGGACGCGCACAACAGCCACACCAACATCTGCTCGTCGGGCGCGCGGTTCGGCTACGCCGCCTGGATGGGGTTCGACCGCCCGTCGGCCGACTACGCCAACGCCAAGGTGATCTTCCTCATCTCGTCGCATCTCGAGGCCGGGCACTACTTCAACCCGCACGCCCAGCGCATCATGGAAGGCCGCGAGCGGGGAGCGAAGGTCATCTGCGTCGACCCTCGCCTGTCCAACACCGGCTCGGTCGCCGACTGGTGGCTGCCCGCCTGGCCGGGCACGGAACCGGTGCTGCTGCTGGCCATCGCCCGCCTGCTGCTCGAGGCCGGCACCTGGGACCGCGACTTCGTGCGCCGCTGGGTGAACTGGGACACGTACCTGCGGGCTGTGCACCCCGACGTCGAGCCGACCTTCGACAACCTGGTGCCCGCGCTGCTGGCCGAATGGGCCGAGCACACCCCCGAGCGGGCCGCCGAGGTGTGCGGCATCGACGCCGGCGACATCCGCGCCATCGCCGAGGTGATCGGCGCCAACCTCGGCGCCCTGGCGTCGCACACGTGGCGGGCGGCGGGCGCCGGCAACCTCGGGGGCTGGCAGACCGCCCGGTGCCTGTGGCTGCTCAACGTGCTCACCGGGTCGGTGGGCACCGTCGGCGGCACCAGCCCCAACGGCTGGAACAAGTTCATCCCGGTGCCGCCCCGTCACGTCGAGCCCCAGGCCCGCTGGAACGAGATGACCTGGGCGCCCGAGTACCCCCTGGCGCACCACGAGATGTCGATCCTGCTCCCCCACTTCCTGCGCGACGGGCGCGGCAAGGTCGACACCTACTTCTCCCGCGTGTACAACCCGGTGTGGACCAACCCCGACGGGTTCTCCTGGATCGAGGCCCTCACCGACGAGGACAAGGTCGGGTGCCACGTCGCCCTCACCCCGACGTGGTCCGAGACCGCCTGGTTCGCCGACTACGTGCTGCCGATGGGCGTCGGTGCCGAGCGCCACGACGTCGCCTCGTACGAGACCCACTCGGGGCGGTGGATCGGCTTCCGGCAGCCGGTCATGCGCCGCTACGCCGAGCTGACGGGCGCCCCGGTCGAGACCACGCGGGACGCCAACCCCGGCGAGGTGTGGGAGGAGAACGAGTTCTGGATCGCCCTGTCGTGGCGCATCGACCCGGACGGCGACCTCGGCATCCGCCGGCACTTCGAGAGCCTGGACCGCCCCGGCGAGCCCATGGGCGTCGACGAGTACTACGGGCACTTGTTCGCCCACTCGATCCCCGGCCTGCCCGAGGCGGCCGAGGCCGAGGGCGTCGACCCGCTCGAGTACATGCGCCGCCACGGCGCCTTCGCCATCCCGGGCGACCAGCACGAGCTCCACGAGCGCGCGCTGTCGGACGAGGAGCTCGACGGCACCGTGCGGGGCGACGACGGCGTCTACCGCACGCCCGGCACCGCCGGCCTGCACGACAGCCTCGACCAGATCGAGGGGCACATGCCCTTCATCGGCGACGGGTCGGCCGGGGTCGACGTCGACGGCACCCCGCGCTTCGGCTTCCCGACGCCGTCGCGCAAGCTCGAGCTCTACTCGGAGACCCTGGCCGAGTGGGGCTGGCCCGAGCACGCGACCCCGGGGTGGATCCGCAGCCACGTGCACTGGGAGGACCTCGACCTCGCCGGGGCCGAACGCATCCTCATCCCGACCTTCCGCATCCCCACGCTGATCCACACCCGGTCCGGCAACGCCAAGTGGCTCAACGAGATCAGCCACGGCCACCCGCTGTGGCTGCACCCGGAGGACGCCGAACGGTTGGGCGTCGACGTCGGCGGCCTGGTCCGGGTGACGACGCGCATCGGCCACTTCGTCATCCGCACCTGGCGCACCGAGGGCATCCGCCCGGGGGTGGTGGCCTGCTCCCACCACATGGGGCGGTGGCGCCTCGACACCGACCGGGGCAACGAGCGCTGGTCGTC
>JAFGPU010000289.1 GCA_016936035.1 Acidimicrobiales bacterium | reverse complement strand
CGGGCTCGCCGTTGGCCAGCGGCACGATCACGTCGGCCCCATCCTCGACGTGATCGAGGACGGCGTCGGCGGGGACGGGCCCGACGGGCGGATGGCTGGTGGGCATGGGCACCCGTTGTAGCCCGTCCCGGTGGTCGGCCCGCGCGTACGGTCCGTGGTTCGACGAGGCACCGAGCGGGTACACGGAACCACATGAGGTTCAAGATCGGATTCGCACTGGGTTTCGCCGCCGGTTACTGGGTGGGCATGACGCCCACCGACCAGCGCAAGGCCAAGCTCGACGAGGCGCTGACCAATGTCCGCGAGAACCCTCGGCTGCAGCGGGTGACCGACACCGTGGTCAAGGACGCCAAGCGCCTCGGCGACGCCGTCGAGCACCGGATCGTGGGCAAGGCCGACGAGCTGGCCGGCAACGTGGCCAGCACCGTCGAGCCCGACGAGGGCGCATCGAGCGCAGGGACGTCGACGTCGGCGCCGCCCAAGCACTCGAAGACCGCGTGAGCCCGAATGGGCACCGGCGGCTGAGTCCGCGACCATCGGGGGATGGAGGAGCGCGCGGTCGCCGACCTCGACGCCGCTGACTCGCCGCCGGGCACCCCGGCGGCATCCGGCGACGCGTCCGTTCCCCTTCCCGCCCGTACGCGCACGGGGGCGGGTCCCTTCGCGCGGCTCGGCATCGCTCTTGGGACCCCCCTCGACCGCCTGCGCAGCGGGTGGCCGTGGATGCGCATCGTGGTCTTCGCGCTCGTCGGCGCGGTCCTGGCGGTCGTGCTGTTCGGTCGGGTGCCCGCCAAGGTCGGGCCGTTCGAGACGACCGTCTCGGCCCGCCCGTCGCTGAACGGCCACACGGTCGTCCACCTCGCGCCGCTCGGCACCATCGACCTCGACACGCACGACTGGCCGCTCGCCCTCGACCTGCGGGTGGACGAGATCGGCGTCGCCGACGCCGAGCGCCTCGCCGGCGATCCCACCGCGATCGACCGGTTGGGCGACGACGCGGCCGACCAGGTCCGTTCGGCGCTCGTGGCCCTGGCCATCCGGTGCGTGATCGTCGCCTTGCTCGGCGGTGTGGCCGGCGCGCTCGTCGCCCGGTTGACGTTGCGCACCGCGGTCGCCGGGGCCGGTGTGGCGGGACTGCTCGTCGCCGGCCTCGGCCTCGGTGCGGCGGCGACCTTCGACGCCAACGCCGTGTCGGAGCCGCGCTACTCGGGCCTGCTCACCCGGGCACCGACGGCGGTCGGCAGCATCGAGGCGGTGCTCGACCGGTTCGGCGAGTACCGCGAGCAGCTCAGCGACCTGGTCGACAACATGGCCACGCTCTACCTCGCCGGTTCGGAGCTGCCCACCTTCGAAGCGGACGACGCCATGGTGCGGGTGATGCACGTCAGCGACATCCACCTCAACCCGCAGGCGTTCGACCTGATCGAGCGGATCTCCGACCAGTTCGCCGTGGACGCGGTCGTCGACACCGGTGACCTCACCGACTGGGGCACCGACCCCGAGACCCGGTTCGTCGGTCGCATCGGCGAGCTCGACGTCCCGTACGTGTACGTGCGGGGCAACCACGACTCGCGGCGCACCCAGGCCGCGGTGGCCGACCAGCCCAACGCCGTCGTGCTCGACGGCGAGGGGGCCACGGTCGCCGGGCTGCGGTTCTGGGGCATCGGCGATCCCCGCTACACCCCGGACAAGAGCGAGCAGGACGGCCGCTCCGAGGCCGAGCGGGCCGAGGCGTTCGCTCCCGAGGTGGCCGAGCGACTGGCCGAGGACGAGCCCCCCGACGTCGACGTGGCGTTGGTGCACGACGAGCGCATGGCCGAGGCGCTCGGCGGCCAGGTGCCACTGGTGCTCGCCGGCCACACCCACGACACGGACCGGGCGGTCATCGATCCGCTCGACGACGACGAGGGCAGCGACGACCAGGACGCGGAGCCGACCGACGACGCGGACGCAGACGAGCGCGGCGACACGACGACGAGCGAGGCCGACGGCGACCGCGACAGCGAGGGCGGCGCCGACGAGACGCTGCTCCTCGTCGAGGGGTCGACGGGCGGCGCCGGGCTGCGCGGCCTGCAGGGTGAGGAGCCGGAACCGTTGACCGCGTCGATCCTCTACTTCGATCCCGACACCGGGCGCCTGGTCGCGTACGACCGCCTCACCGTGGCGTGGCTGAGCGACGCCGGCGCCACCATCGAGCGCCACATCGTCGGCGAGCCGACGGGCGGCGTGCCCACGGACTGAGCCGAGGGCAATCCATTCGTCGGCCATGTGGCCCGTTCCCTGCTGCCACGGCATCCGTACCGTCGTGTCATGACCGGAGCCCGAGTCATCGTCGTGTCCGACAGCCACCTGTCCGACCGCACGCCCGAGGCGACAGCCAACTGGTCCGCAGTCGTCGACGACGTCGCCGCGGCGAGGCCGAGCCTGGTGGTGCACGCCGGCGACGTCACGGCCGACGGCGCGGAGCACCCCGCCGATCTCCTGTTCGCCCGAGCGCAACTCGACCGGATTCCGGTCCCGCTCGCCATCGTGCCCGGCAACCACGACGTCGGCGACGTGCCGGCGCCCGGATCGGCCGCCGGCCCGTGGGTGGACGCGACACGGCTCGAGCGCTTCCGTTCGGCGTTCGGCGCCGACCGGTTCTCGGTCGCCGTCGGGCGGTGGCACGTACTCGGCATCGATGCCCAGTTGCTCGCCGCCGGCGGTGACGCAGAGGCCGAGCAATGGGACTGGCTCGAGGCCGAGGTCGCCCGGCTCCGGCCCGGGACGCCGGTCATGGTGGTGTCGCACCGTCCGCTGATCCCGCCTCCCGGCGAGGTCGACCACCCCGGGCGCTACGTCCGTCCCCCGGCGCAGGCGCGCCTGATCGACCTGCTCGGCGACATGGGCCCGCGCATGGTCGTCTCCGGCCACGTCCACCAGCGGCTGCACCACCGCACCGGGGGCATGGATCACGCCTGGGCACCGACGACGTGGGCGGTGCTGCCCGACGGCGTCCAGACGAGGGTGGGCGACAAGGAGGTCGGGGTCCTCGACCTCGTGCTGCACGACCACGGCGCCGTCGACGTCACCACCCGGGTGCCCGACGGCATGCGCCAGATGACCCTCGGCATCGACATCGTCGACCCGTACGGCCGGGCCACCGCCAGGACCTCGGGCGTCTGACGTCGGCGGGCGGGCGCGAGCTCAGACCGCGTGGCGGTGGCGGGCGAGCCGCAGGGCCCGGGCGATCTCCTGGGCGGCGAGCACCACGAAGAACTCGGCGACGGCGAGGCCGGCGATGGTGGCGCCGCCCGCGGTGTCGTGGTGGAAGCTGACGGTCAGCCCCACGACGACCGCGCCCGCGCCCAGGGCCACGGCCGTGACCATGATGAGCGGCACCCGCCGCACGAGCAGGCTGGCGGTGGCGGGCGGGCCGATGAGCAGACCGAACACCAGCAGGGTGCCGATGGCCTGGAACGAGGCCACGATGGCCGTCGCGAGCAGCACCATGAGCGCCGCGTGGGTCAGGCCGGGTCGCAGTCCCAGGGTGGCCGCCTTGTCCTCGTTGAACGCCAGCGCCAGGAACGGCCGGTACAGCACCACCGACGCGACCACCACAACGGCGGCGGCGACCGCCTGCCCGCGCACGTCGCCGCCGGTGACGCCCAGCACGTCGCCGAACAGCAGCGAGGTGACGTCGGTGGCGAACTCGTCGGAGCGCGAGATGATGACGACGCCGAGCGCCAGCATGCCCACGAACAGCAGGCCGATGCCGGTGTCCTCGCGCACGCGGGCCCGCCGGGTGACGGCCGTGACCGCACCGCTCATGACGAGGGCGGCGACGAACGCCCCGGCGACGGGGCTGAACCCCCAGAGCACCGCCAGCGCCAGGCCGGGCACGACGCCGTGGGCCAGGGCGTCGCCGAGGAAGGTCAGGCCGCGCAGCACCACCCACGTGCCGACGACCGCGGTGGCGGCGCTGGCGAGCAGCCCGGCCTGCAGCGCCCGCTGCATGAACTCGGGCTCGAAGGCCTCGGAGAACCACTCCACCATCGGGGGGCAGGCTACGGCGCCAGCGCGCCGGCGATGCGGGAGGCGTTCGTGCGG
>JAFGPU010000288.1 GCA_016936035.1 Acidimicrobiales bacterium | reverse complement strand
GGGAACACTAGCCGTAGTCGGCCAACGCGCTGTCCGCATCAGGGCGCCCTCTCCATCCGGACCGCGCACTGCTTGTAGTTCGGCTCCCGGGAGATCGGGTCGAACTCGTTGATCGTGAGCCGGTTGGCGCACTGCTCGTCGAAGTGGAACGGGACGAAGACCTCGCCGGCCCGCACGGTCTGGGTGACCCGCACCCGGATCCGGTCGATCGCGCCCCGCTCGGACACGATGCGGACCGGGTCACCCGACCGGACGCGCAGCGCCTCGGCGTCGGCGGGGTGCACCTCGACCCAGCCCTCGGGGGCCAGCCGGTCGAGGATGTCGACCCGGCCCGTCTTGGTCCGCGTGTGCCAGTGCTCGACCGTGCGGCCGGTGTTGAGCAGCAGCGGGAACCTGGCGCGCGGCCGGTCGCTGATCGGGGCGGGCTCCACGCAGCGCAGCTGCGCCCGGCCCGTCGCGGTGGGGAACCGACCGTCGGCGTACAGCCGCGCCGTGCCCCCCGCCGGCACGGACGGGTCGTCGGCGGGACACGGCCACTGCACGCCTCCGACCGCCGAGATGCGGTCGTCGGTGATGCCGCTGTAGTCGCACAGCCGCCCGGCGGACACCCGGCGCCACTCGTCGAACGCGTCCGCAGGCCTCTCCCACCCCGGGAAGAGCTCGTCGCGGACGCCCAGCCGTGCGGCGAGCGCCAGGACGATGTCGAAGTCGGACCGGGCCTCACCCGGCGGTGCGACCGCGGCCCGCACCCGCGACACCCGCCGCTCGGAGTTGGTGAACGTGCCGTCCTTCTCGCCCCAGATGGCGGCGGGGAGCACCACGTCGGCCAGCGCGGTGGTGGGCGTCTCGAACCCGTCCTGCACCACCAGCAGGTCGAGCCGGCCGAGGGCGTCCTCGAGCAGCTCACGGTTGGGGAACGACACCACCGGGTTGGTGGCGATGATCCACAGCCCCTTGATGCGGCCGTCGATCACCCCGTTGACGATGTCGGGGTAGGCGCGGCCCCGCTCGGTGGGCAGCCGCCGCTCGTCGACGCCCCACAGGGCCGCGAGCTCACGTCGGGCCACGGGATCGTCATAGGGGCGGTAGCCGGGCATCGACGCGGTGAAGCCGGCCTCGCGGGTGCCCATGGCGTTGCACTGCCCGGTGATCGAGAACGGCGCCGCCCCCGGCCGTCCGATGTTGCCGGTGAGGACGCACAGGGTGTTCAGCAGCGTGACCGTCTCGGTGCCCTGCACCGAGTGGTTGACGCCCATCGTCCAGGCCACCAGCGCCCGCTCGGCGGTGCCGAGCGCCAGCGCGGCGCGGCGCACCTCGGCGGCCGGCACCCCGCACTCGCGCGCGACCCGGTCGAGGCCGAAGGACTGCACGTGGTCGACCAGCTCGTCGACGCCGTCCGCCGCCCGCCGCGCACGGGCGACGTCGACCAGACCTTCGTCGAGCAGCACCTTGATGATGCCGTTGAGCAGCGTCACGTCGCTGCGGGGACGGACCGCCAGGTGCTGGTCGGCGAGCATGGCGGTCTTGGTCACCCGGGGGTCGACCACGATCACCGTGGCGTCGGGATTGTCGATCACGCGGGGTGCGAGCAGCGGGTGGTTGTCGGCGATGTTGGCGCCCACCAGCAGGATGACGTCGGCGTGGGCGAAGTCGTCGTAGGTGCCGGGCGGGCCGTCGCTGCCGAAGCTGAGCTTGTAGCCCGACACGGCCGAGGCCATGCACAGCGTCGTGTTGCCGTCGAAGTGGCGCACCCCCAGGCCCAGCCGGACCAGCTTGCCGAGCGCGTAGAACTCCTCGGTGACGAGCTGGCCGGTCGACAGGACGGCCACGGACTCGGGGCCATGGGTGTCGACCAGGTGGCGGAACCCGTCAGCCGTCCGCGCCAACGCGTCGTCCCACGCGACGGGCTCGCCGTCGACGGTCGGCCGGGTCAGCCGGCCCGGTGCTGCGAGGGTCTGGTGCTCGGACAGGCCCTTCGGGCACAGCCGCCCGAGGTTCACCGGGTGCTCGGGGTCGCCTTTTGCCGCGACCGCACGGCCGTCCTTGACGCCGAGCAGCATGCCGCAGCCGACGGAGCAGTAGCCGCACGTCGTGCGTACCCAGCGGTCGGGCGCACGGGAGGTCGCCACGGGCCCGAACCGCTCGTCGGCGGTGTAGGTGTAGCGCTCGCCGCCGTGTCCGAGGCCGAGCCGGTCCTGGAACCTGGTGAAGGGTGACACCTAACACCTCCGCCGGGCGCCGAGGAACGAGCCCGGGATGTCGAGGGGGACGACCGTGACGTAGAACAGGTAGCGGCCGATCAGCTCGCCCGCGACGACGAGAGCGAGGCCCGCGGCGAGCGAGGTGAACGCGAGCGCCGCTCCCCCGACGACCGACGCCCACCGGGCGGCTGTCAGCCAGCCGAAGCGGTGGCGGTGGAGGGCGACGGTGCCGTTCCACTCGCGGCGGGGGTCGCGCCCGAGGCGCACGAGGTTGGCCAGCCACACCGCGAGCTGGCCGCCCACCGCCCCGGCCGCCACGGCCGGGTGACCGGTCACCAGCGGCCCGGTGGCCAGGGCCGTCAGGAAGAAGGCGACGATCGTCAGCGGCGAGTGCCACGACGGCCGCCCGGGCACCACGTAGAGCCGGCCGCTGGCGTACACCCCGGCGGCACCGACGAACGCCGCGAGCGGGGCCAGGGGCGCGACCGGCACGGCGACGGCCGCCATCCCGGCGTACGATCCGAGCAGCAGCACCTCGCGCGACAGCCACGAGCGGCGCAGGTTGCGCAGGGCCTTCCAGGCATGGGCGGGGCGCCCCAGGTGCAGCAGCGAACCGGCGAGCGCCCCGGCGGCGAGCACCGCGGCGGCGAGACGGGAGGTCTCGTCGGTCGCCGTCAGGCTGACGCCGAGAGCCACCTGGGTGAGGAGCGTGAGCACCACCAGCGGCCAGTGCGGGTGCTCGGGGTGCAGGTCGACGTCGGACGCCGCCGCCGTCTCGCCCCACTCGCCCGGGGGCAGCACGATGCGGGTGGTCGACAGCGTCAGCTCGGATGGCGGCAGGTGAGGCGCGTCGGCCTCGGCGTGGTCGGCGGTCCAGGCGGCGACGTCGACGACCTCGACGTCGAGCGCCCGCGTGGGGCAGGCGCCCACGCACGCGGGCTTCAGCCCCACCTCCAGACGGGGCAGGCACATGTCGCACTTGGTGACGATGCGCCGGTCGGGCTGGAAGGCCGGCACCGAGTAGGGGCAGTTCCAGGTGCAGTACTGGCACCCGATGCAGTCGTCCGCGTGGTGCGCCACCACGCCGTTGTCGAGCTTGACGTACGCCTCGGTGGGGCAGCCGGTCAGGCACGCCGGGTCGAGGCAGTGGTTGCACGACATCGACAGGTGGAAGCGCGTCGTGTCGGGGTAGCTGCCCCCCTCGATCTCGCCCACCCGCCGCCAGGCGGTGTCGGCCGGCAGGCCGTTCTGCTCGGCGCAGGCGACCTCGCACGAGTGACAGCCCACGCACGCCTCCATCGCGAAGCTGAAGCGGTACTGCTCCCCCGCGCTGAGCGGCAGCAGCTCGGGGCCGGCGGCGCCGAGGCCGTCGTGGCGCGCCTGCGGGTCCTCGGGGGACCCGGCGGGACGGCGGGGCCCGATCTGCAACCCCTCGACCACCGAGGTCGCCGTCACGGGGCCGGCACCCCCAGCGAGACCCAGCCGTCGTCGGACACGGCGACCGGATAGGTGGGCACCGACACGGCCGGGTCGTCGAGGCAGGCGCCCGTGCGCAGGTCGAAGGCCTGCTTGTAGACGGGCGACGCCACCTTGGGGACGCCGGCCGCGTCGCCGACGATGCCACGCGCCAGCACCTGCGCCCCCGAGAACGGGTCGAGGTTGCCGAGCGCGTACACCACGTCGCCGCCACCTGCGGCGCGCACCCGGAAGACCGCCACCTGCTCGCCGTCGACCCACGCCACGGCGCCGCGCGCCGGGGTGAGGCGGTCGCGGTGGCAGATGCGCTGCCAGCGGCGTTCCGGCGCGACGCCGAGGCTGCCGGCCTCGACGAGATCGTCCACGACGTCGGTCATCGCTGCTCCCTTCGGGCGGCGGGTCGTGCAGACTCGCGCGCCGCCGCGTGGTCGTCGTCCGCAGGCGCGCCCACCGCGGCGAGGCGGCCCGGCCGCAGCTCGACGGGCTGGCGCTGGCCCCGCACCCGCACGTAGGCGAGCGAGTCGTCGGGCTCGTCGGCGTTGAGGTACGGGCGGAACCGGGCCATCCGCTCCGGGTCGTCGAGCGTGGCCCGCCACTCGCACTCGTACGCGGCGACGTGGCGCGCCATGTCGGCATCGAGGTCGGCGCCGATGCCCAGTGCGTCGTCGAGCACCACCGCCTTGAGGTGGTCGAGGCCCCCCTCGAGCTTGGTGAGCCAGGTCGCGGTGCGTTCGAGGCGATCGGCGGTGCGCACGTAGTACATGAGGTACCGGTCGATGGCCCGGATCAGCGCGTCGTCGTCGAGGTCCTCGGCCAGCAGCACCGCGTGCCGGGGACGCATGCCGCCGTTGCCGGCGACGTACAGGTTCCATCCCTGCTCGGTGGCGATGACCCCGACGTCCTTGGACTGGGCCTCGGCGCACTCGCGGGCGCAGCCGGACACCGCCAGCTTGATCTTGTGCGGCGCCCGCAGCCCCCGGTAGCGCAGCTCGAGGCGGATGGCCATGCCCACCGAGTCCTGCACCCCGTAGCGACACCAGGTGTCGCCGACGCACGACTTCACGGTGCGCACGGCCTTGCCGTAGGCGTGGCCCGACTCGAACCCGGCGTCGATCAGGCGCTCCCAGATGGCCGGCAGCTGGTCGACGCGGGCGCCGAACAGGTCGACGCGCTGGCCTCCGGTGATCTTGGTGTAGAGGTCGAAGTCGCGGGCGACCTCGCCGAGGGCGATGAGCTTGGCCGGGGTGATCTCGCCGCCGGGCACCCGCGGCACCACCGAGTAGGTGCCGTCGCGCTGCAGGTTGGCCAGGAAGTGGTCGTTGGTGTCCTGCAGCGACGCCTGCTCGCCGTCGAGGATGTAGCCGGTGCCGAGCGACGCCAGCATCGATGCCACTGCCGGCTTGCAGATCTCGCACCCCGTGCCGGTGCCGAACCGGTCGATCAGCTCGGCGAAGGAGCGGATGCCGGTGACCCGCAGCACCTCGTAGAGCTCGGCGCGCGTCTGCGCGAAGTGCTCGCACAGGCGCACCACCACCTCCTTGCCCGCCCGCCGCAGCTGGTCGTGCAACAGATCGGTGAGGACGGGCCGGCAGCTGCCGCAGCCGGAGCCCGCCTTGGTGCAGGACATCACCGCGCCGACGTCGGTGAGGTCGTCGGCGGCGATGGCCTCGCAGATGGCGCCCTTGGTGACGTTGTGGCACGAGCAGACGCTGGCGCCGTCGGGCAGGTCGCCCGGCGTGAGGCCCACCGGCGC
>JAFGPU010000287.1 GCA_016936035.1 Acidimicrobiales bacterium | reverse complement strand
TGGGACGTCCTCCACGAGCGGGACGCCGCCGCGGCGCTGAGCGACATGGCCGAGTCCTCGTCTCCGCCGACCGCGCTGCTGGTCATGGCCACGCACGGCCGTACCGGGTGGGACCGCCTGCGGCTCGGCAGCGTCACCACCGCCGCCATCCGGTCGGCCGCCGTTCCGGTGCTGGTGGTGCCGGCCGCCCCCGAGGGCGCCGACGAGGGAGCCGACGGGGACTGATCCACCGGGCCGCGGCCGTGGAGCGCACCGGGACCTTCGCCCCTCCCCACCGATCGGGTGGGGCGCGACCATGTGGCCATGACCGACATGACCACTGGTGAGGCCGTCCCCGTCGCCACGCTGGTGACCGCCGCGGCGCGCGAGGCGCTGACGTGGCATCCGCTGGAGCCCTTCGACGGCGTCGACTACAAGCTGCTGTGGCGCTCCGGGAAGTCGGTGGCGGGGCTCATGCGCCTCGCGCCCGGCGCCGAGGTCAGCCCGCACGCCCACGTGCGGTCGCACCACCACCTGTGGGTGACCGAGGGCAGCGCCCGCATGCTGGGCGAGCGCGTCGGCCCGGGCACGTACGTGCACATCCCCGCCGGGGTCGAACACGGCATCACCGCCGTGGGCGACGACGGCTGCACCATGCTCTACCTGTACCTCCGCGAGGCCGATGCCGTGACGTGACGCCGGCGGAGGCCGAGCGGGGCGTCGGGCTCAGCCCGGCATGCCGGGCGGGCGCCCGTACACCGAGGCCAGCACGTCACGCCGCGACACGATGCCGACCAGACGGCCGTCGGTGGCGACCACCGGCAGGCGCTTGTGCTCGGTCTCGAGCATGCGCTGCGCCGTGACCCGCAGCTCGTCGTCGGGCGAGGCGGTGTCGACCACCCGGGTCATCAGCTCGCCGGCGACCCGGCCCGACGCCTTGCGCACCCAGGCGGGATCGCGGTCCCGCAGGTAGTCGAGGATGAGCCCGAGCGGGCGGCGGCGGTCGGGCCCGTAGGCCTCGCGGCTCACCAGGTCGGCTTCGGTCACCATGCCGACCAGCGTGCCGTCGTCGTCGATCACGGGCAGGCCGCTGATGTCGTGGGCGAGGAGGCGGTCGGCGATCTCGCCGTAGGACGCCCCGGGACCGACGGTGACGACGTCGGTGGTCATCACGTCACGCACATGCATCGTCGAACGCTCCTCCTCGGGGCTGCTCTCTCGCCCTCATCCAACGCCATCCGCCGCCCTCGACCAAGGGGCGAACGACCGTTTCCCGGCCTCGGTGGGTGTCGGCCCGACCGCCCGCAGCGCGTCGTGGGACCAAGGTCCCATGCGGAGGGACCGAGGGGCCCTCCCGGCCGCCGGCGGCCGCCCGCCACGCTACGGCAGCGCCAACGCGGCGCGGGTGGGTGCCGCCCGGCTGGGTCGTCTCGACGGACGTACCGGCAGGTCCGGCCCCGAGGCTCGTGATGAAGGGAGCTCCTGTGGAGACGCTTTCGCCCCCCTCCGGAAGCAAGGACGCCGGAAACGGCACGACGGCACCGTCGGGTGCCGAACCGCCCACCACCGGGCGGTCGCGCGCCGTCGGCGGGTCGGAGTCCGGCGGCGTGTGGTTCGGCGCCGTGCTCGCCGTGGTCGCCCTCGTCTTCGCCGCCGTGGCGCTGGTGTTCGACGACGGGGGAGGAGGCGGCGGCGCCTCGGGCGGAGGTGCCGACACGGCCACGATCGAGCTCACCGAGTTCGCGCTCTCGCCGTCCGCGCTCACGGTGTCGGCCGGCAGCGCGCTCGAGGTCGTCAACGCCGGATCGGTCGCCCACAACCTGAGCATCGGTGGCACCGACATCGCCACCGCCGACCTGGCCGGCGGCGAGAGCGAGACGCTCGACCTGTCGAGCCTGGCGCCCGGTGAGTACGAGATCATCTGCACCATCGCCGGGCACGCCGACTCCGGCATGACCGGCACGCTGACCGTCACCGAGGGCGGCGCCGGGGCGGCCAGCCTGGCCGGCGGGGAGGCCGCATCGGGCGACGCGGCGGCGGGTGATCACGCCAGCCACGGCGGCACGATGACCGAGGCCGACTACCAGGCGATGACCGATGCGATGAACGCGTCGATGTCCGAGTTCCCCGCCGAGACCGAGGGCACGGGCAACCAGATCCTCGAGCCCGAGGTCAAGGCCGACGGCACCAAGGTGTTCGAGCTGACGGCGCAGATCACACCCTGGGAGCTCGAGCCCGGCAAGTTCGTCGACGCCTGGACCTACAACGGCACCGTCCCCGGCCCCCGGATGCACGTCGAGGTGGGCGACCGCGTCGAGGTCGTGCTGAACAACGACCTGCCCATGGCCACCGACCTGCACATCCACGGCATCAACCTGCCCAACGAGATGGACGGCGTGGCGCCCTACACGCAGAACGTCATCGAGCCGGGGGAGTCGTTCACGTACGCGTTCACCACCGACGAGGTGGCGGTCGCCATGTACCACCCCCACCACCACGGGCAGAAGAAGATGCCCGACGGCATGGTCGGCACGATGTTCGTGGGTGACGTCGCCCTGCCCACCGGCCAGACGGTGAGCGGCTACCCGATCCCGGACGACCTCGAGATCGCCCAGGAGATGCCGATGGTCGTCAACGACAGTGGGGTCATCGGCTACGCGCTGAACGGCAAGAGCTTCCCGGCGACCGAGCCGATCACCGCCAAGCAGGGCGACTGGGTGCTGTTCCACTACTTCAACCACGGCAACCAGATCCACCCGATGCACCTGCACCAGTTCGATCAGATCGTGGTGGCCAAGGACGGCTACAAGGTGGACTCGCCCTACGTGGCCGACACGGTCAACGTCGCCCCGGGCGAGCGCTACTCGGTCCTGGTGAAGTTGGACAAGCCGGGCACGTGGGTGTGGCACTGCCACATCCTCAACCACGTCGAATCCGAGGAAGGCATGTTCGGCATGGTCACGGCCGTGATCGTCGAGTGACGCCGGTGCGTGAACCGGGGGGCGGACGTCGGGTCCGCCCCCCGGGTCGCGCCTGGCGGGCTGCGGGCGGACCTCAGCTGAAGGGCGGTCGGACCTCGCTGATCACGTACATCTGCACGTCGGCGCCGCGAAAGCTGATCCCGGTGTCCGGCGCGTGCGCGACGGCCCTCCAGGCGTCGAGGTGCTCCTCGGACTGCCAGCGCTCGAACACGTCGACCCTCGTCGGATCCAGGGCGTCGGCCGTGATCGCGAGGTCCAGGCATCCTGGTGCCTGGCGAGCCCGCCGGACCATGTCCTGGTGGGCGGCCACGTACCGGTCCCGGTCACGGGCGTCGACCTCGACGTGGCCGGCGATGATCACCATGGGCATCGGTTCTTCCTCTCGCTCGGATGGTGCGATACGCGAAGACCGTGCGGCGGACGCGAACTCATCGGACGAGCGCGCACCGCTCGCCCACCGCAGCGCCGCCGCACCCCGGCAGCCGGTCGGGACGCCGTCAGCCGCCCACGGGGGCGGCGGGCTCGACCGGGCCGAGCGCCCGCGTCAGCCGAGCGCCCTCGCGCACGACCGCCACGGCGCACCCCGCCTCGCGGGCGACCCGCCGGCTGACGCTGCCGGCCAGGGGATCGCCGGCGGGGCCGCGGCCCGACGCGCCCAGCACCACCAGGTCGGCGTCGATCTCGTGGGCCCGGCGCACCAGCTCCTCGGCGGGGTCGCCGCCGCACACGGTCGTGCGCAGGGGGACCTGGGCCCACCGGAACGGCGTGCTCCAGGCCTCGATCTCGTGGCCGAGGTGCCGGGTGGTGACGGCGTCGCTCGACCAGGCCCCCGCGGTCAGCACCTCGCAGGAGGCGCCGGTGCGCCGCGCCAGCTCGGCCGACCAGTCGACGGCGGCCAGCGCCGGCGCCGTGCCGTCCACACCGAGCAGGATGCGCCGCAGCGCGCCCGGTACCCGGTGGGGGGCGTCGGGCACCACGATGACGGGCGCGGTGGCCTCGCGGAGCAGGCGGAGGGCGGTGCTGCCGATCGACTGCGCCGAGGTCATCCCGGTCCCCCGGGTGCCGACGACGACGAGGATCGGCTGGAGCTCGTCGATCTCGGCGAGGACGGCGTCGACCGCGGCCTGCTCGCGCAGGCGCACCCGGTGCCGGACGCCCGCCTCCACGAGCGGGGCACACCACTCGCGGGACACGACCGCGCTGATCTCGTCACGGTGGGCGTGGGCGGGCACCAGCTCGCCGTCGAGGCGCCCGACCAGCCCCAGTGCGTGCACGACGGCGACGTCTGCGTGCAGGAGGGGCGCCAGCAGGGCGGCCCACCGGACGGCCCCTTCGGCCGCCGACGACCCGTCGACGCCGACGACGATCCACCGGCCTTCGCGTCGTTGGTCGTGCATGCTCGGCTTCCTCACGTCGTCCGAATCGCTCACACCTCATGCTGCGTGCGCCGGCGGCGCCAGCGTCAGGGGCGAAAGGCCCGACGCGGGGGGCCATGTTCCGTCACGCGCGCCTGCAGGCGCTGCGGCCCTGGTCAGGTGCCGTGGTCGCCGCGGTGCTCGCGCCGCTCGGCCAGGCGCGCCGCATAGGCCGCCGCCTCGGTGCGGCGGCTCATCCCCATCTTCGACAGCAGGTTGGAGACGTAGTTCTTGACGGTCTTCTCGGCCAGGAACAGACGTTCGCCGATCTGCCGGTTGGTCAGGCCCTCGGCGATCAGCGCGAGGATCTTGCGCTCCTGGTCGGTGAGGCCGGAGAGCTCGTCCTCGGGCCGGTGGCGGATGCGCTCGAGCACGCGCGTGGTGACCGCGGGGTCGAGCAGCGACTCGCCCCGGCCCACGCGGCGGATGCCGTCGACCAGGTCGTCGCCGCGCACCTGCTTGAGCAGGTAGCCGGCGGCGCCGGCCATGATCGCCGCGTAGACGGCGTCGTCGTCGGCGAACGAGGTGAGCATGACGCACGCGATCTCGGGGTGGCGCGACCGGATGTCGCGGCACACCTCGACACCGTCGCCGTCGGGCAGGCGCACGTCGAGCACGGCCACGTCCGGTCGGGTGGCGGGGATGCGGCCCAGGCCCTCCTCCGCCGTGCCCGCCTCGCCGACCACCTCCATGTCGTCCTCGGCTTCGAGCAGCTCGCGCACACCGCGGCGCACGACCTCGTGATCGTCCAGCAGGAACACCCGGGTCATGGCGCAAGTATGGCGGGAAGGGTGCGCTTGCGCCCGCACCTCGCCGTCAGGACGTCGCGGTCTCGATGAGGTCGAGCGCCTCGGCCGCGCTGACGCCGGGGGGCCGGTCGGTGGGGATGGTGACGGCGGTCGACCACGGGTCGGCGGTCGCCGCCATGGCCGCAGCGACCGCCGGGGTGGCGTCGGAGGCGTCGCCGCCCGCAGCGGCGCGCGCCCGGATGCGTTCGACCGCCACGTCCTGGTCGACCTGGCAGCGCAGCTCAACTGCGTCCGCGTGCGTGCGGTCGGCCACGTCCCGGGCGAGCCGGCGCTGACCCTCGTCGCTCCACGACGCGTCGAGCACCACCGTCTCGCCCATCGCCAGCGCCACCTCGGCCCGGGTGGCCAGCTCGGCGTAGGTGTCGGCCGTGGCCGCGGGCGTGTAGATGCCCTCGCCGAACGCGGCCGGGGCATGCTCGTGGCTGGGCAGGCCCACCAGCTCCTTGCGCACCTCGTCCGACCGCAGCACGGTGGCGCCGAGCGCGTCGCCGACGGCCTGGGCGAGGGTCGACTTACCGGTGCCGGGCAGGCCACCGACCAGGATCAGTCGTACCCGGGCCGCCCGCAGGTGCCGCTCCGCCAGGTCGAGCAGGCGACGCGCCTCGTCGGTCGACGGGCCGTGGCCCTGCGCGGCGCGGATGGCGCCGACCTTGGCGCGCACCTGGGCGCGGTAGGCGATGTGGTGGTGCTCGAGCGACGCGGGCCAGGTGTCGTCCGCGTGCGTGCGGTAGGCGCGCAGGAACTGCTCGCCCAGCTCGGGGTGCCCCAGCCGCTCGAGGTCCATGGCCAGGAAAGCCACGTCGGCCAGGGTGTCGCCGTAGCGGAGCTCGTCGTCGAACTCGATGCAGTCGAGCACCTGGGGGCCCTCGTCCAGGCAGAACACGTCGTCGGCGAGCATGTCGCCGTGGCCGTCGCAGGCCCGGCCCTCGGCGATCCGGGCGTCGAACAGGCGGTGACGGCCCTCGAGGTAGCGCATGGCCAGGCTCTGCACCCGCTCGACGGTGGCGGGGTCGACCACGTGGCCGTGCTGCCGGAGCGAGGCGGTGTTGTCGCTCCACCGGCCCGCCAGCGCGCCAGCGGACGCGGCGGCGTCGGCGGCGGCGCTGCGCTCGGCCCGGGCATGGAAGGCGGCGACGAGGTGGGCCAGGTGCCACAGGTGGTGGGCGACGGGCGCGCCCTCGGTGACCAGCGTCGAGAGCCGCCGGTCGGCCGGCATGCGCCGCATGACCACGAGGTGCTCGCACACCTGGCCGTCGGGGTCGTCCACGTCGGCCACGCCGAGGTACACGTCGGGTGCCAGGCGCCGGTTGAGCTCGACCTCGCGGTGGCAGACCGCCTCGCGGGCAGCCCGGTCGCGGAAGTCGAGGAAGCCCAGGTCGACGGGCTTCTTCATCTTGTAGGCGCGATCGGCGATGAAGAACACGACGGCCGAGTGGGTCTCGGCCAGCGCGACCTCGCCTGCCACGCTCAACCGTCTCCGACGATGCGCCGCCCGGTCACCCGCGAGGGCACGAGGCGCATCCAGTGGGGCGTGTCGCCCCCGGACCACGGCTCGACGGGCAGCTGCTTGACCCGCTCGAGGGTGGCGCCGTCGAACTCGGTGACCTCCTCGAGCCGGCCCGTGACCAGGACGCTCCAGCCCGTGCGGGTGGTGCGGTCGATGTCGTCGATCTCGAAGGCCACCGCGCCGCGGGGCCCCACGGCGAGCTTGGTGCCGGGCGCCGTGCGGAACACCACGGCGTCGCCGTCGAGCACGTAGTTCACCGGGAAGACCACCGGGGTGCCACCGTCGACGATGGCCAACCGCCCGACCACGTCGCCGCCGAGCAGTCGACGGCACTCGTCGGGGTCGATGACCTCGAGGCCGGTGCGGGCGTCGATCGTCCTCTTCATCGCCCTGCGCGCTCCGGCGGCATCACGACCACGGGGCACGGAGCGTGCCGGGCGATGTTCTCGGACACCGATCCGAGCAGCAGGCGCTCGAAGCCGCCGACGCCCCGCCGGCCGATGACCACGAGGTCGGCCCCCTCGGCGATGCCGAGCAGGGTCGTGGCGGCGCCGCCGGGGCTGACGACGCGCTCGACGGTGACGTCGCCTGCGTCGGGCCCCGCGCTGGCGACGGCCTCGTCGACGACCTCGTCGAGCAGCTCGCGCGCCCCGCGCTCGATGTCGCTCGTGTCGTAGGGGAAGGTGCCGACGACCGGGCCGTAGACCACCGGCACGTCCCAGGCGTGCACCGCTTCGACCGTGGCCTTGCGCAGCCCGCCCTCGACCACCGACCACCGCAGGGCGGCGCGCGACGACGCAGACCCGTCGACGCCCACGACGATGCGCTCGCCGGTCGACGCCTCGCTCGCCTCGCGGACGATGGCGATCGGGCCGGAGGCGTGGTGCAGGCACTGCTGGCTGACCGAGCCGAGCAGCAGCCCCCGGAACCCGCCGAGGCCGCGGGCGCCGACGACGAGCAGGTCGGCGTCCTTGGCGGCCTCGAGCAGGCCCTGGGCCGGCACGTCGCACACCGCCCGGCGCGTCACCGACGCGGCCGCCTCGGCCCCGAGGGCGTCCTCGAGCGCGGCGAGCAGGGCCCGGTCGGCGTGGCTGTCGTCGTACTCCGGGTCGAACCGCTGGCTGCCGTCGGCGTGACGCTGGTTGAACAGGTCCCAGACCAGCACGGCCACCAGCTCGGCGTCGCGCAGCTGCGCCTCTCGTGCCGCCCAGCGGACGGCCACCGCGCCGTGCTCGGAGCCGTCCACGCCCACAACGATCGTCGTCATGGCGCCAGCCTCGCGTGTGGAGGACGGCGGGGAAAGGGACCATCGGCCCTCCCCGCCGGGCCGACCGCGGGCCGCCGCCGCAACCTGGTGACCTTGGACCCTGGCAGGGGGGTCGTGGCCGTGGCGCGATGGCCCCATGGCAGCACCGCGCAGCGCCACCACCGTGGTCGCCCCCGACGGGACGTCGTTGGTGCTGCGCACCGCGACCCCCGAGGACACCGCCGCGGTGACCGAGTTCTACCGGCGGCTCCCCGCCGAGGACCGGGTGAGCCACCTGGGGGTGTTCGACGCGTACGACCGGGGCTTCGCGCAGCGGGCGACGACGGCCCACGAGCGCGGGGGGCGCGCGCTGC
>JAFGPU010000286.1 GCA_016936035.1 Acidimicrobiales bacterium | reverse complement strand
CTACGACGTCGTCAACAACGTGGGCTCCGACCTCGTCAACGGCAGCTGGGGCGGCGACCGCGGGTTCCTCGAGATCGACAGGGGTCAGTACGACGAGCCCCGCGACGTGTTCGCCTGGTGCGGAGCGGGCGTGCTGTTCCGCCCCGAGTACCTCGCCGATGCGGGGTTGTTCGACGAGCGGTTCTTCATGTACTACGAGGACACCGACCTGTCGTGGCGGGGCCGGGCCCGTGGCTGGCGGTACCGTTACGTGCCCGACGCAGTGCTCCGCCACGTCCATGCCGCCACGAGCGTCGAGGGCTCACCCTTGTTCCACCACTACGTCGAGCGCAACCGGCTGGTGATGCTCACCAAGAACGCTCCGTCGCGGCTGGCGGCGTCTGCCGCCGGTCGCTACGTGCTGTCCACCCTGTCGTACGCGCGTCGTGACGTGGTCCGGCCTCTGGCCCACGGGCGACGCCCGTCCACCGGGCTGGTGGCCGCCCGCATCCGATCCTTCCGCGCCTACCTGGGCCTGCTGCCTCAGCTGCTGCGCGATCGCCGTCGCCTGCGTGCGGCGCAGGTCGTGCCGGACGAGGCCATCACCGGCTGGTCAGTCGAGCGATGAGAGCCGGGGTCTACAACCGCTACTGGTCGACGGGCGGCGGGGCCGAGAAGTACGGCGCCGCGATCGCGCAGCTCCTCTCCCGCGACTTCTCCGTCGACATCCTCTCCCACGGCGCCGTCGACCTCGACTGGCTGGGGGAACGGCTGCAGGTCGACCTGTCGGGGGTCGACGTGCGCAGGCTCGACGACCGGGCGGACGCCGTCACGGCCGCCAGCGCCGACTACGACCTGTTCACCAACGTCTCGTTCATGAGCGCCGACCGGGCGGCCTCGCGGCACAGCCTCTACGTCGTCCACTTCCCGACCGCCACCAACGCGCACCTCCCGGCGGCGCAGCGGTTCGTCGTGAACCGGTTCGGGACGATCCGCAGCTCGATCATGGCCGGCATGGAGTGGGGGACCGGCTTCTACCACCGCGAGGCCGGGCGGCGCGCGCCGATCTGGACGAACGGTGACGCGGTGCTGCGGTTCACCACACCACCGGAGCAGCCGCTCCCGGTCAACTTCGTGTTCGGGTTCCACCGCCCGCCGGATCTGGCCCCGGCCGAGGTGCGCATCGAGGTCGACGGCCGCACGGTGCGCACCCTGACGCTCGGTCGGGCACCGTCACGTGCCCATGCGCTGCGCGGCGTCCACGTGCGCGTCGACGTCGCCAGCCCGGCGGCCGGGGTGCCCGTCGAGCTGCGCATCGTGTCCGACACGTTCGTGCCCTCCGAGGTCGTGGGAGGCGCCGACAACCGCACCCTCGGTGTCCCGATGCTCAGCCTGCACGCGGGCTCGGGCCACGTCACGCGGCTGGCGCGCTTGTTCCCCGTCCTGCTCACCCCCCCGTCGTCCAGCGCGTGGGCGCAGTCCTACGGGGCGATCGCCGCCAACTCGCGCTTCACCCAGAAGTGGATCGAGCGCTACTGGGAGACCGACAGCGAGCTGCTCTACCCGCCCGTGTCGATGCAGCCGGCGGCCGACAAGCGCCCGGTCATCCTCAACGTCGGGCGCTTCTTCCCGGCCGACGGCGGCCACTCGAAGAAGCAGCTCGAGCTTGTGCGGGCCTTCCGGGCGTTGTGCGACCAGGGCGTGCGCGGCTGGACGTTGCACCTGGCGGGCGGGTGCGCAGCGGACGGCGAGTCGTACCTGGCGACGGTGCGCGAGCTGACCGACGGCTACCCGGTCGAGGTCCACGTCAACGTGTCGGGCGAGCAGCTGCAGCGGCTCTATGGCGAGGCCAGCATCTACTGGCACGCGTCGGGCCTCGGTGAGGACGCCGACCGTCGACCCGACCGGCTCGAGCACTTCGGCATCACCACGGTCGAGGCGATGTCGGCCGGTGCGGTGCCGGTGGTCATCGGGCTGGCCGGCCAGCTCGAGACCGTGCGGCACGGCGTCGACGGGTTCCACTTCCGCACCCTCGACGGGCTCGTCGGACTGACGCGCATGCTCGTCGACGACGCCGAACTGCGCGCGCAGATGTCGGCGTCGGCGGCGCGTCGGGCGCGACAGTTCTCGATGGACGGGTTCGAGGCGCGGCTCGGCGCCCTGGTCGAGCGCGTCATGGCGCTTCCCGCCGCCGTCGACGCCCCGTCCGGGGCGCCGACCGCATCGCCCTCCCTCGACGCGCTGGACCACCGATGAAGCTGATCATCCAACTGCCGTGCCTCGACGAAGAGGCCCAGCTCCCGGTCACCCTCGCCGATCTGCCCCGCGAGATGCCCGGCTTCGACAGCGTCGAGTGGCTCGTCGTCGACGACGGGTCGACCGACCGCACCATCGAGGTGGCCCGGGCCCACGGCGTCGATCACATCGTCAAGCTCACCAACAACAAGGGCCTCGCCACGGCGTTCCAGGCCGGGCTCGACGCCTCGCTCAAGCTGGGCGCCGACGTGGTCGTCAACACCGACGCCGACAACCAGTACGCGGCAGCCGACATCGCCAAGCTCGTCGCCCCCATCGTCGCAGGCGACGCCGACATGGTCGTCGGCGACCGGCAGGTAATGTCGATCGAGCACTTCTCCCTGGTCAAGAAGCGCCTGCAGCGGCTGGGCAGCTGGGTCGTCCGGCACGCGTCCGGCACCACCGTGCCCGACGCCACCTCGGGGTTCCGGGCCTACAACCGCGAGGCGGCCCTGGGTCTGACGGTCGTCTCGAAGTTCACGTACACGCTCGAGTCGCTCATCCAGGCCGGCAAGAGCCAGGTGGCCGTCGATCACGTCCCGGTGTCGACGAACGAGCAGCTGCGCGAGTCGCGGCTGTTCGGGTCGATGTGGTCGTACGTGCGACGCAACATGCTCGCCATCTTCAGGATCTACACGGGATACGAGCCGCTGACGGTGTTCTCGATGCTGGCCGCGGTGCTGTTCGTGTCGGGTCTGCTGGCGTGGGCGCCGTTCCTGTGGAGCTGGATCGTCGACGGTGACCGTTCGGGTCACCTGCAGTCGATCATCCTGGGTGGCGTGCTGTTCATGGCCGCCGTCCAGGTCTTCGCCCTGGGCGTGCTCGCCGACGTCATCGCCGCCAACCGGACGGTGTCACAGATGATCCTGCACCGCGTCCGGCGCGTCGAGCTGGCCATGGGCGTCGAGCCCACCCACTACCTCCAGGCTCCGGAGGCGCAGGGATCCGGCGACCGCGCCGGCGACGGCCTCGACGATCACACCGTCGACCAGCCGGACACCGGGTCGACGGGCGCTCACGCCCCCCGGCAGCGCAGCCAGCCTGCGAGCTGATCCGCGATGCCCCCGGCCCGGACACGGGCGTGCGGCGTGCCGGCCGGCGTCGGTTGCGGGATGGCGCAGCGGC
This sequence comes from Acidimicrobiales bacterium, assembly GCA_016936035.1. GTDB lineage: Bacteria > Actinomycetota > Acidimicrobiia > Acidimicrobiales > VFJN01 > ZC4RG19. The sequence continues at coordinate 5,797 of JAFGPU010000286.1, read as the reverse complement.
GCACCTAGGGTTGCGTCGATGCCCCACCCGGAACCCACGGTCGTTCACGTCGGCGGCGGCGTCGCCTACGCGGACGGCGCAGAGGACGAGGTGCTGCAGGTGCTGCGCACCGTCGGCGACGTGTCGTCCGGATCGTCGGAGCTCGCCCGGCACATGGTCGACTGGCCGACCCGCTACCACTTCTCGTACCAGCGGTCGAACCTGCTGCGGCCACTCGACATCGGTCCCGGCACACGGGTCCTCGACGTCGGCGCCGGGTCCGGGGCACTCAGTCGCTACCTCGGCGAGCAGGGCGCCGACGTGGTGGCGCTCGAAGGCAATCCGGTCCGCGCCCAGGCCGCCGCGGTCCGTTGCGCAGAGCTGCCCAACGTCGAGGTCCTCTGTGGCGCTCTCGACGACATGGAACCGGTCGACACGTTCGACCTCGTGCTGCTGGTCGGCGTCCTCGAGTACTCGGGGTCCGACCTCGGCGGCGCCGGCGGCGCGCCGGCGATGCTCCGGCGGGCGAGGTCGCACCTCGCCCCGGGCGGGGCGGTGGTGGTGGCGATCGAGAACCAGCTCGGGCTCAAGTACCTGCTGGGCGGCCGCGAGGATCACCTGGGGCGGCCGTGGGTCGGCGTCGAGGGGTACTCGGGTGAGAAGGGCGTGCGCACATGGAGCCGGCGCGACCTCGCCCGACTGCTCGCCGCCGAGGGCCTCGACCACCAGCACTGGATGTCGCCCTTCCCCGACTACAAGCTGCCGAGCGTCGTCGTCGACGAGCGCCTCTACGACCAGCCTGATGCCCCCGACCTGCTCGGCCAGCTGGTGCCCCAGCCCGTGGTGCACCTCGACCAGCAGCCTGTGCGGCTGGCCGACGCCGCCGGCGCCCACCGGGTCTTCGCGGAGGCCGGACTGGCCGCCGACGTCGCCAACTCGTTCCTCGTCGTCGCCGGCTCGTCCGACGACCCGCCGCGTGGCGTGGTCCGCAAGGACGCGCTGGCGTGGCTGTTCGGCGGCCATCGCATGCCACCGTGGCGCCGTACCCGGGTGCTGACCCAGGACCGCGAGCTGGTCCTGCTCGGAGACGGGGGGACGCGGCAGCGCGCCTGGCTCATGCAGGAACCCGGTTGCGCCCGCCCCTTCTACCGGGGCCAGACCTTCGGAGAGCTGGCCGTCGCCGCCGTCCGCGCCCACGACCTCGACGCCCTTCGTCACGTGCTGCGCACGTGGTGCGCCGAGCTCGACGAGCGGGCGGTCGACGTCGAGCCCCCGGGTGCCGACGCGCCCCCGTTCCTGCTGGCCGACACCACGCGCGGCCTGCCGGACGGCCACCTCGATGCCAGCTTGTCGAACTTCGTCGACTGCGACGGCCGCATCGTCCTCGTCGACGACGAGTGGCGCACGGGCCATCCCGTCGACCTGCGGGTGGCGAAGTTCCGGGCGCTGTGGGTGCTGGCCCGCGAGGTCGTCAGCTCGGGCATCGAGCACCCGTGGGGTCTCTGGGCGAGCGTCGACGACGTCGTCGCGGTCCTCGCCGACCTCGCCGGCGTCGACGTCGCCCCGGACGTGGTCGAGGCCTGGCGCGAGTCCGAGGCGCAGCTCCAGGAGCTGGTGGCAGGAGAGCCGCGGGAGCGGCTCGTCGACGGCTGGCTCAGCGGGTCGCTGCGCAGCATCGACCTCCGACCCGATCGTCAGGCCGAGGAGGAGCTCCGCCGGCTGCGCGACGACGTCGTGCAGCAGCTGACGGCCACCGTGGCCGCTCGCGACGAACAGATCGGCGCCCTGCAACGCGAGCGCGACGTCCTGGCCGCCGAGAGGGACGAGTTCCGAGGGCAGCGTGACCACCTCGAGGGCCTGCTCGTGGCCAAGCAGGCCGAGGTCGATCGGCTGAGCCGCCCCCGGGGGTTCGTCGGCGGCCTCATCCGGCGCCAGCCGGCGCTCCGTCGCATCGCCCGGAGCGTCCGCCGCGACGGCGCCGGTTGACCCCGGCGCCGCCGGCGTGCTCAACGAACGGCGCAGTCCCAGGTGAGGTACATGTAACCGGGGTCGATGCCCAGCCGGCGGGATGCGTCGGGGTCGGCGACGACGACCAGGTCGTCGGCCATGCCATCGGTGCGGGCCCCGGCGAGGATGTCGGGCACGTCGAACTCGGGTGACCATTCCTGCCAGGGGTTGTCGCCCGAGGCGACGGCGTCGGCGAACGCCTGCGTGCACAGCAGGTCGGTGTGGAACCCCTGCTCGCGCAGGCGGGCGGTGAGGTCGAAGCCGAAGCGCCAGAACACGGGCGTGTGGTCGCCGTGGAACTCGGGCTCGGTGGGGGGTGCGGTGCGTCCCTGGAGCACGGGCACCTGCAGGAGCAGGTGCCCGCCGGGGGCGACGACGCGACGCAGCTCCGCAAGGGCCTTGTCGGTGTCGGGAACGTGCTCGAGCACGTGGGCGCACAGCATGACGTCGATGCACGCGTCGGGCAGGTCGATGGCCTGCAGGTCGAGGCGCAGGTTGCCGGCGTGCGCGCGCAGGTCGTAGTCGCTGGTGCGGTAGAAGAACCAGGTGCCCATCGCCGCCCGGTAGTCCTGGCCCATGCGGGGGCTGCACTCGATCACCCGCAGCGCCGGGCTGAGCTCGACCCGTTCGGCCAGGCACCAGTGCAGGAACCGGTCGCGCCCGTTGCTGCCGCACCGGGGGCACAGCGCCAGCTCGACGTGCGCCGACCCGGCGAAGCCCTCGCCCTGCCAGCGGCAGACGTTGCAGATCACGCCGCCGGCAGGCGGCAACGGCAGCCACGGCGGGGCCTCGACGTCAGGCCCGTTGGACGGGGCGCCCGGAGCGGCCTGGGGCGCGTTCCCAGGGGCGTCCACCAGCGGGGCGGCCGGTGCGGCAGCTGCGTCGTCGCCGAGCGCGACCCGGCCGAGGGAGCCGAGTTTGCGGTACGAGCGTGCGGCGATGCTGCGCGCCGCGGAACGCAGGTCGGGGCTCATGCGTGGATCCTTCGGTTGAACGTGTCCAAGGTGCTCATGTTGCCACCTTCGCCGGTGGGTCAGTCTTCGTCGCGGTCGGCCAGCCCGTGGGCAGCCAGCAGCTCGTGGGCGGCGGTGGTGGGGGACAAGCGGCCGGCGCGCACCGCGGCCTCGGCGTCGGCCAGCCGCTTGGCCACCCGCTCGTCACGGCGGAAGGCGTCGAGGAGGCGTTCCTGCATCTCGGCCCACATCCACGCGACCGCCTGCTCGGAGCGCAGCCGGTCGAGCCCGCCGCCGTCCCGCAGGTGGGCCTCGAACCGCTCGACCTCGGTCCACACCTCGTCGATGCCCGTGCCCTCGAGCGCGGACACGGCCAGCACCGGCACGGTCCAGCCCGGGTGCTTGGGACGCATCAGGTGCGCGGCGTGGCGGTGGTCGGCCACCGCCCGCTGGGCGGCCGGGAGCAGGTCGCCGTCCGCCTTGTTGACCACGATGACGTCGGCGAGCTCCATGATGCCCCGCTTGATGCCCTGCAGCTCGTCGCCGCCGCCCGGCGCCGCCAGCAGGACGAAGCAGTCGACCATGTCGGCGACGACGGTCTCGGACTGACCGACGCCGACGGTCTCGATGAGCACCACGTCGAAGCCTGCCGCCTCGCACAGGAACGCGGCCTCGCGCGTGCGGCGGGCCACGCCGCCCAGCGTGCCGCCGGACGGAGACGGGCGGATGAAGGCGGCGGGGTCACGGGCGAGGCGCTCCATGCGGGTCTTGTCGCCCATGATCGAGCCGCCGCTGCGGCGGCTCGACGGGTCGACGGCCAGCACCGCCACCCGGTGCCCGGTGGCGGTGAGGCGCGAGCCCAACTCGTCGACGAAGGTGGACTTGCCGGCGCCCGGTGTTCCGCTGATGCCCACCCGCACCGAGCCGCCCGTGGCGGGCAGGACGGCGTCGAGCAGGGCCGCGGCCTCGGCGCGCCGGTCGGCACGGGTCGACTCGACCAGCGTGATCGAGCGGGCCAGCGTGCGCCGGTCGCCGTCGATCAGGCGACGAGCGAGCTCGGCCGTGTCGACGGTCACGCGGGGGAGGGGGGTCGGCCCGGCGTGGCCCGCGGCGATCTCATGCGCACGAGTGTATGGCCCCCCGTCGCGGCTGCCGGTCGCCCTCAGGTCGGCGTGGTCGTGCGCTCGTCGACCGCGGCGTCGCGGCGGTGCCACGGGGCGGTGATCGCCGCGCCCGCCACGTCGACCACCAGGAACGCCAGGCGGCTTCCCACCGCGATCGTGGCACCGAGGCCGGCGGGCAGCCCCGACGCCGCGACGAACACGGCCTCGCGCACGCCCGCGCCGGCCGGCACCGGCACGGCGACGAACCCGGCGGTCCACGACAGGGTGGTGGCGATGCCGATGCGCAGCACGGGGGGAGCGGGCAGCAGGGCGCGGGCGGCACACCAGGTCGCCGCCCAGATGAGCAGCCAGGCGGGCACGTAGCTGACGACCAGCCCGATCGTGGCCCGCCAGGGCGGCACCACGATGTCGGCGCCCCGCCCCGTGTACCGCACCATGCGGTCACGCGCCCAGGTGAGCACCCGCGGGTGCATGGCCGCCAGCCCCACCGGCAGCAGGGCCAGCAGCGCCAGGGCGGCCGGCGACTCCGACTGGTTCGCCAGGTCGAGGGGCACCAGCACCGACGCCACCCCCAGGGCGGCCAGGTAGAGGGCCACCAGAGACAGCCCCACGCTGGGGTAGGCGCGGTCGCGGGGCACCCCACCCCGCCGGGCCAGCTCGCCGCGTCCCAGCACCGGCCAGACCCCGCCCGGGACGTACTTGCCGATCTCGCCCGTGTAGTACCAGGCGATCGTCCGCCGCCGACCTGGCGGCGGTCCCGACATCACCAGGGCGCGCCGCCAGCACCCGGCGATCCACGTCATGCCCGCGCCGGCGAGGACGAGGGCGGCCGCGATCCAACCGAGCGAGGCATCCGCCACCTCGTCGCGCACCTCGGACCACTGCGAGGCCATGCGGTTGACCACGAACGCGACGCACGTCAGCCCGATGACCGCGCCGACGAGCGCGCTGGCCGCCATCGCCCGTCGCCGGGGCCGCCCGCCTGGCGGGCCGTCGCCGGCGTCGGCGCTCTCCGGACGTCCGGCGGCGACCGTCACGTCGCGTCCGGGCGCGGCCGGGACGAGGACCGGTGGTGGCGGATCACGGCGCTCATTCTGTCCCACCCGGGCCGGCGCGACCCTGCCCGCCGTCCCACGCTCGCTCAGGCCGCGGTCGAGGGTGCGCCCAGCAGGTCCAGCACCTGGCGCGCCGCCACCGGGATGTTCGTGCCGGGACCGAAGATCGCGGCGACCCCCGCCGCTCGCAGCGCGTCGTAGTCCTGGGGTGGGATGACCCCGCCGCACACGACGACGACGTCGCCCGCCCCCACGGCCTTCAGCTCGTCGACGAGCTGGGGCACGAGGGTGAGGTGGCCGGCCGCCTGGCTGGAGACGCCGATGACGTGCACGTCGTTGTCGACGGCGTCGCGGGCGGCTTCCGCCGGGGTCTGGAACAGCGGGCCGACGTCGACGTCGAATCCCAGGTCGGCGAACGCCGTGGCGATCACCTTGGCGCCCCGGTCGTGCCCGTCCTGGCCCATCTTCACCACCAGCATGCGGGGGCGACGACCCTCGGCCTCGGCGAACGCCTCGACGTCGGCCTGCACCCGCTCGAAGGCGTCGTCGCCCTGGTACGCGGCGCCGTACACCCCGTGGATCGAGCGGATCTCGGCCTTGTGGCGGTCGAACACCTGCTCCATGGCGTCGCTCATCTCGCCGACCGTGGCCCGGGCCCGGGCGGCCTCGACGCACAGGG
>JAFGPU010000285.1 GCA_016936035.1 Acidimicrobiales bacterium | reverse complement strand
TCAGCTGCTGTGGCTGAACCTGGTCACCAACGGCATCCAGGACGTCGCCCTCGCCTTCGAACCAGGCGAGCGCGGCGTGCTCCGCCGTCCGCCCCGACCCCGGGGCGAGGGTGCGCTCTCGACCACGCTGTGGGAGCGCACCGGTGTGGTCGCGCTCGTCATGGCGGCGGGCACGCTCGTCATGTTCCGGTGGACCCTCGACCGCACCGACTCGGTCACGATGGCGCAGACCGTGGCGTTGACGACGCTGGTGGTGTTCCAGGCGTTCCAGGCCGGCAACGCCCGGTCCGAGTCGCTGTCGGTGTTCCGGATGAGCCCGGTCTCGAACCCGTTCCTGCTCCTCGGCACGCTGGGCGCCCTGGGGCTGCACACGCTCGCCCTCTACCTGCCGCCCACCCAGTACGTGCTGCGCGTCGAGCCGATCGGCCTGAGCGAGTGGGTCCAGGTCATCGTCGTCGCCGCCAGCATCCTGGTGGCGGTCGAGGTGCACAAGGCGCTGCGGCGCCGGGCGGCGGCCGGAGCGACGGGAGCGGCCGAAGCGACCTGACCCGCCCGGCCGTCCCCGGCTGACCACCCCGCGCCGGTGCGCCCCCGGTCACCCCACGGTCACTCCACGGTCACGCTCTTGGCCAGGTTGCGGGGCCGGTCGATGTCACGCCCGAGCGCGAGGGCGGCGTGGTGGGCGAGCAGCTGCAGCGGGACGCCCAGCAGCACCGGCGCCAGCTCGGGCTCGGTACGGGGCACGCGCAGCACCGCAGCGAACCGGCCGTCGCCCCCCGGGCCCGTCGTGCCGCCCTCGCCGAGCGCCCCCGCCGGCGCGTCCGTCACGGCGATGACCAGCCCCCGGCGGGCCCGGATCTCCTCGACCGAGGCCAGGTTCTTGTCGAGGAGGTGGTCGTCGGGCACCACCACGACCGTCGGCACCTCGGGGCCGACGAGGGCCAGTGGCCCGTGCTTCAGCTCGGCGGCGGGATAGGCCTCCGCGTGGATGTAGGAGACCTCCTTGAGCTTCTGCGCGCCCTCGAGGGCCACCGCATAGCCCCGCACCCGACCGATGAAGAAGGCGCTCGCCGCCGGGGCGATGACCTCGCGGGCGACCGTCGCGATCGCGTCCTCGGCGCGGAGCACCTCGTCGATCGCTCCCGGCAGGGCGTCGAGCCCGTCGATCAGCCGGGTGCCGTCGCCCGGCCCCAGGTCGCGGACCCGTCCGAGGTGCAGCGCCAGCAGCGCGAACGCCACGACGGTCGAGGTGAAGCTCTTGGTCGACGCGACCGACACCTCGGGACCGGCGTGGATGTAGACGCCCGATCCGCACTCGCCGGCGATGGTGCTGCCCGGGGCGTTGACGACGCCGATGACGTCGCCGCCCTTGCGCTTGATCTCCTGCACGGCGGCGAGGGTGTCGAACGTCTCGCCCGACTGGCTGACCGCGACGTACAGCGTGTCGGCGTCGATGACCGGGTTCCGGTAGCGGAACTCCGACGCCGTCTCGGCATCGGCAGGGATGCGGCTCAGGCCCTCGACGAGGAGGGCGCCGGCCAGGCCGGCGTAGTAGGCCGACCCGCAGCCCAGGATCTTGACCCGCCGCACCCCGAGCAGGTCGCGCGCCGACAGGTCGAGCCCGCCCAGGTGCGCGGTGGCGAACCGCCGGTCGAGGCGCCCGCTGAGCGTCCGGGCCACGGTCGTGGGCTGCTCGTGGATCTCCTTGTGCATGTAGTCGTCGTGGCCGGCCAGGTCGAAGGCGGTGGCGGTGACCTCGGTGGTGGCGGGCTGCTTGTCGGTGGGCCGGGCGTCGAGGGTGAACGTCCGGTACGAGTCGGCGTGGAGCACCGCCAGCTCGTGGTCGTCGAGGTGCACGACCTGGTCGGTGTGGCGCACCAGGGCGGCCACGTCCGAGGCCACGTGGTGCGCGCCCCGGCCCACGCCGAGCACGACCGGGCTGCCGTTGCGGGCGACGACGAGGCGGTCGGGTCGGCGGTCGTCGATGACGGCCAGGCCGTAGGTGCCGACGATCATCGACAGGGCCTCGCGCACGGCGTCCTCGAGCGCCATGTCGGCGGCGCGGATCCCCACGAGCTGGGCGATCACCTCGGTGTCGGTGTCCGACACCAGGTCGATGCCCTCGGCGGCCAGCTTGGCCCGCAGCTCGGCGGCGTTCTCGACGATGCCGTTGTGCGCCACCGCCACGTGGCCCGAGGCGTCGAGGTGCGGGTGGGCGTTGACGTCGGTGGGCTCGCCGTGGGTGGCCCATCGGGTGTGGCCGATGCCCACGCCGCCGCGGTGCCGCTTGGGCAGCGTGGCGACCAGGTCGTCGACACGTCCTGCCCGCTTGTGGACCTTGAGCCCCGACCTGCCGGCGACGGCGATGCCCGCCGAGTCGTAGCCCCGGTACTCGAGGCGCTGGAGGCCCTCGATCAGCACCGGGACCGCGTCTCCGCTGCCGATGTAGCCGACGATTCCACACATGGGCGCCTCTTTCAGCCGTAGATGACCCGGCGGATCTGCCGGGGGGTCAACGAGGGTGCGGCCACCGGTCGCGCCGCGAGCTCGGCGGCGATGCGATCGAAGATCGCGGGGTTGGCCAGCCCGGCCGCCTGCAACTCGCGGTGCCGGCGCCGGATCACGGTCTCGACGGGCTCGGCGAAGTAGGCGACGACGTCGTCGACGACCCGCCGGGCGACACCGGAGGGCAGGTGCGTCGTGCGCACGAGGTGGTCGACGAGGTCGCGGTGCTGGTCGACGACGTCGTCGCCGATGGTGGTGCGCCTCCCGCTGTGCCGGGCCATGCGGCGATCATGCGGCACCCGGTCGCGAACGACAACGATCCTGCCCGAAATCGGGCAGATTCGACGGATTCGAGGCCGTCAGGGGAAGAGGCCGCGAGCGGTGATGGCGTCGGCGACCCGCTCGACCGCGACGACGTGCGCAGCGGTCCGCATGCCGACCCCCAGTGTCTGGGCGCGGGCCCACACCGCGGTGAACGAGTGCTCCATCCGCTGCCGCAGCCGCTCGGCCACCACCTGGTCCTCCCAGGGGTAGCCCTGCTGCGCCTGCGCCCACTCGAAGTAGCTGGCCGTCACCCCACCGGCGTTGGCCAGGATGTCGGGCACCACGACGATGTCCCGGCGGTCGAGGACCGGCTGGGCCTCGGGCCTGGTGGGACCGTTGGCCGCCTCCACGATGAGCTGGGCCCTGATGCGCTCGGCCACGTCGGTGTCGATCACGCCGCCGAGCGCGGCCGGCACCAGCAGCTCGCACTCGATGTCCCAGATGCTGTCGGCGCTGATCGGCTCGCCGCCACCGAACCCGGCGACCGACCCGGTCTCGGCCACGTGGTCGGCGACCGCCCCCACGTCGAGGCCGCCCTCGTTGTACACCGCCCCGCCGATGTCGCTGATGGCCACCACCCGCATGCCCGCCGACGACAGCAGGAAGGCCAGCGGCCCACCGACCTTGCCGAAGCCCTGCAGCACCGCCCGGCTACCGACCAGGCTCATGCCGAGCTCGCGGAAGGCGGCGCGTGCGCAGTCGAGACAGCCCGCCGAGGTGGCGCCCGAATGGTTGCGGGTGCCGCCGATCGACAAGGGCTTGCCCGTCACCGAGCCCGGCAGTGTGCGCCCCTGCACCATCGACAACGTGTCCATCAACCACGCCATCACCCGGCCGTCGGTGTTGACGTCCGGGGCCGGGATGTCGGCCTCGGGGCCCAGGATCGGACTGATCTCGTAGGTGAAGCGCCGCGTCACCCGCTCGAGCTCGTTGAGCGACAGCCGGCGCGGATCGCAGCGGACACCCCCCTTGGCGCCGCCGAAGGGCAGGTCGAGCAGCGCCGTCTTGAAGGTCATCATCGCTGCCAGCGCCTTGACCTCGTCGGCGTCGAGGTCGGGATGGAAGCGGATGCCGCCCTTGCCCGGGCCGCGGGTGGTGTCGTGGTGCACCCGCCAGCCGGTGAACACCTCGACCGACCCGTCGTCGAGCCGGACGGGGACCGACACTTCCATCAGGCGCCGCGGGGTCCGCAACATGCGATGGACGTCCCCGTCGAGCTTCGCGAGCTCGGCGGCTTCGTCGAGGTGGTCGAGGACGGCCTTCCAGGCCCTGGCACTCATCGTCTCTCCCTCTGTCGACCGACGGCGTTGGCGGTCGACACTCAGAGCATGCCCGCTCCGAGCACGGGAGTGACGCTAGTCCTGACCTTCGCCCTCCGCGGGCGCGCCCCCGCGGTCGCCGGGGGTGGCGACGCGCTCGTCGACCGGCGGGGTCACGGCCTCGGACGACGCCACGGCGGTGTCGGATTCGGTCACCGCCTCGGGGGCGGTCGTCGCGTCGGAGGTGTCCCCCGCGGCCGGCGCGTCCTCCGTGGTCGAGGTGTCCTCCGTGGCGGGGGCGGCATCGGCCCCGTCGACCGGGTAGTAGATGTAGAGCCCGCGGATCACGTCGAGCAGCTGCTCTCCCCGCCAACCCTCGGCGAGGTGCACCGTGATCATGCTGCCGTTGGCGTGCACCTGGGTGACGCCCCCGCTCTCGAAGAGCCGGCGGGCCAGCTCGTCGACCGGGCGGTCGGCGAGGATGTCGTCCACCGACGCGTAGCGTTCGTGGCCCATCCCGGTGAGCGACCGGTTGATCTCGAAGCGGGCGAGGCCCGGCGTGTTCGAGGGCTTCTCGACGACGTTGATCGGCTGTCCCATGGCGGGCGGCATGATAACCCTGCCGTGGTATCGCACCCGAAACGCGCAACGGAGCGCTCAGGAGGTCACATGGTCGCCACCGAGACGATCGAGGTCACAGGGCACATCGTCGACTCGCTGCTGCTGGCCAAGATCCTCGACGCCATCCTCGACGCGGGCTGCGACTACGAGATCGAGGACGTGGTCATCGGGAAGACGAACCTGGACGCCAGCAGCGCCCGCATCGCCGTCAGCGGCGACGAGGACGTTCTGGGCCCGCTGCTCGACGACCTGCAGGTGCACGGGGCCAACAGGACCGCCCAGGTGGACGCCACCCTGGTGGCCGCCGACCGGGACGGCGTCCTGCCGGCCGGCTTCTACTCGACCACCAACCTCGCCAGCGCCGTGCGCGTGGACGGGACGTGGCTGCCGGTCGACAACCCCGAGATGGACTGCGGCCTGGTGGTGCGGGACGGTCGGGCGGTGACCGTCCCGATGCACCGGGTGCGCGCCGGCGACCTGGTCGTCGTGGGCAGCGAGGGCGTGCGGGTGCAGGCGCCGGGACACGCCCGCGACACCCAGGTGTTCGAGTTCATGGCGTCGGAGGTCTCGTCGGAGAAGCCCAAGGCGCTGCTGGTCGAGCAGGTCGCGGCGCGGTTGCGCGCCAGTCGCGAGCGCGGCGGGAAGGCGCTGGTCGTGGCCGGTCCCGCCGTCGTGCACACCGGCGGCGCCCCCGACCTGGCCCGGCTGGTCGCCGACGGGTGGGTCGACGTGCTCTTCGCCGGCAACGGCTTCGCCACCCACGACATCGAGGCGAACGTGCTCGGCACCTCGTTGGGCGTGTCGGTCGCCGAAGGGGTGCCGACCGAGGGCGGTCACGCCAACCACCTGCGGGTCATCAACGAGGTGCGCCGCCACGGCTCGATCGCCGCCGCCGTCGACGCCGGGTTCGTCACCGGCGGCGTCATGCGAGCCTGCGTGCTGCACGGCGTGCCCTTCGTCCTGGGCGGTTCGATCCGCGACGACGGCCCGCTGCCCGACGTCATCTCCGACACGGTCGCCGCCGCCGACGCCATGCGCGCCCACCTGGACGGCGTGCACGTGGCCCTCATGCTGGCCTCGACGCTGCACGCCATCGCCACCGGCAACTGCCTGCCGGCGGGCGTCGAGACGTTCTGCGTCGACATCAACCAGGCGGTCGTGACCAAGCTGGCCGACCGGGGCAGCCACCAGGCCCTCGGCATCGTCACCGACGTGGGCCCGTTCGTCCGCCAGCTCGCCGATCACCTGGTCGGGTCGGCGTGAGCGGCGCTCCCCTGCCGTGGGGCCGCCGGTTCGTCATGTGCCCGCCACGGCACTTCGGTGTGCTCTACGAGATCAACCCGTGGATGCGGCGCGAGGTCAGCGTCGACCCCGACCGCGCGCTCGCCCAGTGGACCGGGCTGGTGGAGACCTTGCGCTCGGCAGGGGCCGAGGTCGAGACCATGGAGCCCCACGCTGCGGTGCCCGACCTGGTGTTCACCGCGAACGCCGGGCTGGTCAACGCCAGCACGGACGGCTCAGGCCCCGGGCAGTTCGTCCCCAGCCACTTCCGCCACCCGGAGCGTCAGCCGGAGACGCCGGTCAACGCCGCCTGGTTCGGGGCCCGTGGCTGGCAGATCGACCGGCTGCCCGACGACGTCGACCACGAAGGGGCGGGCGACGCCCTGCCGTTCACGCCCGACGGGGGCACCACGGTGCTGCTGTCCGGCTACTCGTTCCGCTCCGACGCCTCGGCCGCCACCGAGCTGTCCGCCCTCGTCGGCTGCCCGGTGCGGCCCGTGCAGCTCGTCGACCCCCGGCTCTACCACCTCGACCTGACCTTCTGCCCGCTCGACGGGCGCCGGGCGATCGTCGCCCCCTCCGGTTGGGACACCTACGGGCGCAAGGTGGTCGACGCGCTGGTGCCCGAACCACTGGTGCTGACCGAGGACGAGGCTCTGTCGTTCTGCGCCAACTCGGTGGTGGTCGATCGCACCGTCGTCATGCCCGCCGCGCCGCCGCGGGTCGGCCGCCAGCTGGAGGCGTGGGGCTTCGAGGTGGTCGAGTGCAGGGTCGACGAGTTCCTCAAGGCCGGGGGCGGGTGCCGCTGCCTCACCCTGGCCCTCGACACGGTGCTCAGCCGGCCACGGCGGCAGGCCTCGCCCGGGTCGGGCCCGACGAGCCCGACCGGCGCGCCTCGCGCCACGCCAGCGCAGCGAGCACGATCGACACGACCGCCAGCACCGCGTGCACGACCTTGAACCCGGCATCGTGGTCGGCGGCCAGGATGCGGACGGTCCGCACCACCCACACGGCGACCGACCAGCCGGCCAGGGCGCCGATCGCCACCGTCGCGGCGCGGTCGACGCGCCGCCACAGCGTCACCACCACCGCGACGGCGAGCACGGTGAAGCTCAGCGCCAGTGCCGTGCGCCCGAGCTTCTCGCCGCCGTCGAGGGCCGCGTCGCGCCAGATGTTGGCGATGCGGGTGGTCCAGACGAAGAAGGTCCAGGCCACCAGGGCTGAGGCGAACGGGCGGCGGCGCATGCCTGCGAGGGTAGGGGCGCGCAGCGCCCGTCCTCCAAGCCGCCGGGTCAGCCGGTGGGTGGGTGGTCGGTGTCGGTCACCGGCGTCTCGCGCTCGGCGTCGCCCTCCGGCCAGTCCACCCAGTCGTCGAGCGGCGCCTCGGACTCCGCGTCGTCGTCCTCGTCGGGCAGCAGCTCGTCGGACCGGGCCTGGCGCCGGGCCGCCTCGATGCCCTCGCCCAGGTCGTCGAGTCGCTCCTGCATCTCGTCGGACCTGTCGTCCACGTCGTCGAGGTGGTCGTGCAGGCGATCGACGGGCTTCGGGTCGGGTGTTGCTGCGTCGTCAGCCACGGTCGCGACCGTACCCACGGCCCCACCAGATCATCCGCGCCCGGCGAGCTGTGCCCGCCCGGCGGGGCGCTCACTCGAACAGGGTGCCCTGGGGGTCGGGGCGCACCAGGCGCGGGACGCCGGTCCACGGCAGGTTGTCCATGAACACCCAGCTGCGACGGTGGATGGCGGAGGGCCCCACCCCCCGCAGCGCCGCCTTGTGCCGGGGGCACGGATAGCCCTTGTTCTGGTCGAACGCCCACCACGTGTGGTGCTCGGCCTCGGCCGCCATGATGCGGTCGCGGGTGACCTTGGCCAGGATCGACGCCGCCGAGATCGACAGGCAGCGGGCGTCGCCCCGCACGATGCGCTGGGTGATGCCGCCACCGACGAAGTCCCACTTGCCGTCGAGCAGAACCCTGTCGGGCCGCACGCCCAGACCCTCGATGGCCCGGCGGGCGGCGAGCCGCTGGGCTTCGCTCATGCCCAGCTCGTCGCACTCGTCGTGGCTGGCGTGTCCGACGGCCCACGCGGTGCACCACCCGGCGATGCGATCGAAGAGCGCCTCGCGCTCGCGGGGCGTGAGCTGCTTGGAGTCGCGCACCTTGTAGACCCGCCGGTCGCGGGGCAGCACCACCGCGCCCAGGGTCAGGGGGCCGGCCCACGCCCCCCGGCCCACCTCGTCGATGCCGACCACCACCTCGTGCCCGGCGTCCCACAGCGCCCGCTCGAACGCGAGCGACGGCGACGAGCGCTGCAGCGCCTTGCGCAGCGTCGGGGCGGTGGCGGCCATCGATGGCGAGGCTAACCGGTGCCGGAGGCCGGGCCGGTCGCGCCGGCGGCCGGCGCTGCGGGGTCGACGAGGGCGTCGGTGACCACGGCGGCGGCCTCGGCCGCCGTGAACGGCGTCGACCCCGGCGGGGTCCCCACCCCGCCGAGCCGCACGACGACCGTGCCGGAGCCGGGGTCGACGGCGACGATCTGGCCGCCGAGCCCCAGCGCGAAGAACATGTCCTCCGGCGCCCCGGGCACCAGCTGGGTGTCGTCGCCCTCGGCGGGCTCAGCGGTCGCGGACGTCGCCTGCCGGGCGCCGAGCACGGTGCCCGGCCGGTTGAGCCACCACAGGTAGCCGTAGGCGTCGTTGATGTCCTGGGACGCCGCCCCCACTGCGGCGTCGACCCACTGCTCGGGCACCACCTGCGTGCCGTCCCAGTTGCCGTCGTGCAGGAACAGGTGACCGAACCGGGCGAGGTCCTCGCAGGTCGACTGCAGGCCCATGAAGGTGCGCGTGTTGCCGGCGTCGTCGGTGGTCAGGGCGGAGTCGTCCATGCCGATCGGCTCGTACAGCCGCTCGGCCGCGAGCTCGTGGGTGTCCTGCCCGGTGGCCTCGCGCAGCACGACGTCGAGCGTCTGGATGGCGGCGTTGTTGTAGGCCCACGACTCGCCGGGGGCGGCGTCCTGGCCCAGCCCGGTGGCGAAGGCGGCGAGATCGGGTTGGCCGGGGAGCTGGCCGTAGTCGAGCGCGAGCGACCACTCGCGACCCGAGTCGTTGCTGAGCAGGTTCTCGATGGTGACGTCCTCGGAGTCGGTGCCCACCCAGGCATCGATGTACTCGGAGGCCCGGTCGTCGACGTCGAGGTCGCCGTCGGCCTGGGCGATGCCCACCAGCGTGCTGGTGTGCGACTTGGTGACCGAGAACACCTCCTGGGCGGAGCCGGCGTCGGTGCCGTTCCAGTACCACTCGGCGGCGATCTCGCCGTCGCGCACGACCACCATGCAGTTCGATCCCGCCTGCTCGGCGCGCGCCGCGATGGCCTCGAGCTCGGCGACGTCGAACCCCAGCGCGGCCGCGTCGCCCCGGGCCCACTCGTCCCCCGGGTAGGTCGCCCCGCCGGCGTCGTCACCGCCGCCGCCGTCGTCGCCCGACGCCTCGCCGGCCGCTGCGGGGTCGGGGTCGATGCCGTCGTCGTCCGCTCCGGACGAGCACGCGGCACCGGCCGCCAGGACGGCGGCCGCGAGCAGGCGCACCGCCGCCCGCCGAGGGTCGAACCATCGCGTGGGGGTCACGGGCGGCGACGCTATCGGCCGGCACGCGCCGGGTGTCAGCGCAGCCTCGGCATGTCGGCGGCGTCACGGGCCTCCGGCTCCGCGGTCAGCGCTCCCCGCCGATGGCGGTCAGCGGTTCACCGCAGCTTGGCGATGTTGGCGGCCTCGTCGGCCTCCGGTTCGGCGCTCAGGAACGCCTCGACGATCTCGTCGGCCAGCGCGGGCGATGTCAGGCGGAGCCCGAGGGCCAGCACGTTGGCGTCGTTCCACCGCCGGGCGCCGGCGGCGGTGCCGGCGTCGGTGCACAGCGCGGCTCGCGCCCCGGGCACCTTGTTGGCGGCCATCGACACCCCGGTGCCGGTCCAGCAGCACACGACGCCCCGGTCGGCGTCGCCGCCGGCGACGGCCTCGCCCACCCCGCGGCCGACGTCGGGCCACGGGTCGCCCTCGCCCACCACCACGACGTCGTGGCCCTGCTCGGCCAGGGCGGCCTTGATGCGGTCGGTGACCTCGGTCTTCTCGTCGGTGCCGAACGCGATGCGCACGGACCCAGCGTACGGGCCGGCGGCCGCTCGGGTAGACCCTGGGCATGGAGCAGTACCTGGTGTCCCACGGCAAGGGCTTCCGGCTGGCCGACCACGACCCCGGTGCCGACAGCGGCGTCGGCGGCAAGTCCGAGGGCCGCGCCGCCGTGGCCGCGCTGACGACCCGGCTCGACGAGCTGCAGGAGAAGTTCTACGCCGACGGGCGCTACAAGCTGCTCGTGGTGCTGCAGGGCATGGACACCTCGGGCAAGGGCGGCGCCATCCGCAAGGCGTTCGAGGGCCTCGACCCCTCCGGGGTGCACGTGGCGTCGTTCAAGGCACCGACCGAGCACGAGCTCGGCCACGACTTCTTGTGGCGCGTGCACCCCCACACCCCCGGCGACGGCCAGATCACGATCTTCGACCGGAGCCACTACGAGGACGTGCTCATCGTGCGCGTGCGCGGGCTCGTGCCCGAGGAGCAATGGCGGGCCCGCTACCGGCACATCGCGGCGTTCGAGCAGATGCTGGCCGACGAGGGCACGATCATCCGCAAGTTCTTCCTGCACATCTCGCGCGACGAGCAAGGCGAGCGCCTCCAGGCGCGCATCGACAACCCGGACAAGCACTGGAAGTTCCACAAGGGCGACCTGGCGGAGCGCAAGCTGTGGGACGCCTACCAGCAGGCCTACGAGGACGCCATCCGCCACACCGCCACGCCGGACGCCCCGTGGATCGTGGTGCCCGCCAACCGCAAGTGGCACCGCGACCTGGTGATCGGCCGCACCATCGTCGAGACCCTGGAGGGTCTCGACCTGCGCTATCCCCCGTCGGAAGAGGACCTGTCGAACGTCGTCATCACGTGACCCTCACCTGATCTGCCGACGGTGGGGTGGGGGCGCCCGCCGCCCGGCGCCGCCGACCGCTCAGCCCGAGCCGTCGAGCAGCGGGGCGACCTCGGCGCCGAACCGCTCGATCTGATCGACCAGCTCGTCCCGGTCGCGCGACGGGAAGCGCACCTGCAGCTGGTTGGCACCGGCCTCGACCCAGGGCCGCAGCTGGTCGGCCAGGTGCTCGGGCTCGCCCACGTAGGCCCGGGTGACCTCGTGGCGCGGGGTGCCCACGTAGCAGCCGACCAGCGCACCGACGTCGAACTGCTCGGGCCGGCCCGCCTGGGCCCGCAGGTCGCGCACGCGGGCGACCACGGCGGGCAGGTCGTCGCGCCGGACGCCCTGGGGCAGCCAGCCGTCGCCGTGCTGGGCGGCCCGGCGCACGGCCACGGGCGACGAGCCGCCTACCCAGATCGGCACCGACCGCTGCACCGGACGGGGAGAGATCGCCGCCGAGCCGTCGAGGCCCCAGGCCCCGTCGGGCAGGCTCGGGTACTCGTCGTCCAGCGCGGCCCGGATGGCAGGCAGCGAACGCTCGACCCAGCGGCCCCGGTCGGCGAACGAGACGCCGAGAAGGGCGAACTCGGCTTCGACGTGACCGGCACCGACGCCGACGATCGCCCGCCCACCGGACAGCGCGTCCAGGGTGGTGAACGCCTTCGCCACCTCGAGCGGGTGGTGGTAGGGCAGGGCGACGACGTGGCTGAGCAGCCGCACCGACTCGGTGACGCCGGCCAGGAAGCCCAGCGTGGTGAACGGGTGGTACCAGGTCGTGCCCATCGTCTCGTCGTGGGGCTTGGGGATGGCGACGTGCTCGCACACGCCGACGTAGAGCGCACCGGCCCGGTCGGCCGCTCGGGCGACGGCGACGAGGTCGTCGGTGGTGGCGCCGGCCTCCCAGGGCTCGACGAAGATCGTGCTCTGAGCCTGGATCGGCAGCTGCAGGCCCCAGGCGACGCGCCCGGGCGGGATGATGGCGGACACGGGTTCCCCTCAGGTGCTCACTTGACGGCGGTGGGTGCCACGGCCCCGCCGACCGAGCGCGTGAGCGGCAGCGGCGTGGCACACAGCAGGAAGTCGTACTGGCGGTCGGCGGCGCAGTCGGCGGCCAGGTCGTCGAGCGCCCACAGCTGCCCCTGGGGCATGCCCATGTCGACCAGGTGCAGCAGGTGCACCGGCAGCAGCACGGCGGGGTCCTCGGGCGGCCACACCTCGAAGACCAGCGTGTCGGTGGCCACCGCCGCGATGTCGTGGTCGCGCAGCCAGGCCACCGACTGCGTCGACAGCCCGGGCGACGGATGGCCGAACCGCTCGGGCTCGCCCTGGCGCAGGAAGTGCATCTGTCCGGTGCGCACGAGCAGGACGTCGCCCGGCTCGACGGTCACGCCGGCCTGGGCGACGGCGGCGTCGAGGTCGTCGCCGGTGATGGCGTGGCCGTCGTCGAAGTGGTCGACGCCGTGCACGCGGGCGACGTCCGCGAGGACCCCCCGGGCGACGACGGGAC
Source organism: Acidimicrobiales bacterium (assembly GCA_016936035.1). Lineage (GTDB taxonomy): Bacteria > Actinomycetota > Acidimicrobiia > Acidimicrobiales > VFJN01 > ZC4RG19. The sequence goes on along the minus strand of JAFGPU010000285.1, from coordinate 298 downwards.
CGAAGTTCTCGATGCCCAGCCGGCCCGCGCCCCGCTCGTCGACGACCGCGGCGTCGATGCCGTTGTACATCCGTCCCTCGTAGCTGACGTGGCTGAGGGCGTCCCAGTGGGTCGCGGCCTGCACGCCCATGGTCACGGCGTCGTCGTTGGCGCAGAAGTCGTCGGGGTCGCCGGTGTAGGGCGCGTTCACCGACAGCATCGTCCGGCGAGGGTTCTCGCGGCCGGGCACCGCGCCGGTCTGGGGGCCGTCCTCGTCGAAGGGGATGGCCAGCGAGAACGCCCGGCCCTGGCGGGCCGC
>JAFGPU010000284.1 GCA_016936035.1 Acidimicrobiales bacterium | reverse complement strand
TCCCATGCCGTTCGCCGTTCTCGCCGAGCCCCGGCGCCGCGAGATCCTCGACCTGCTCCGCCACGGCGAACGGCCGGTCGGCGACCTCGTCGACCACCTCGACCTCAGCCAGCCCGCCGTCTCCAAGCACCTGCGGGTGCTGCGCGACGCCGGCCTGGTCGAGGTCCGGGCCGACGCCCAGCGCCGGCTCTACCGGCTGCGGCCCGACCCGCTGGCGGAGCTGGACGCCTGGCTCGCCCCGTACCGCCGGCTGTGGGCCCGCTCGCTCGACAAGCTCGACCAGCACCTGGAGGAGAACCCATGACGACCACCACCCGCGAGGGCACGCTCGTCACCGTCGACGGCAAGCCGGCGCTGCGGTTCGTGCGGCACTACAGGCAGGACATCGAGCGCGTGTGGCGGGCCATCAGCGAGCCCTCGGAGATGGCGCAGTGGTTCCCGGCGAACGTCGAGGGCACCCGCGCCGTCGGCGCCGAGCTGACCTTCGACGACGGCGCCCAGCGCGCCGCCGCCACCGAGGCCGGCGAGCCGACCCGGGCCGACGGACCGATGTTCCGCGGCGCCGTCGTCGCCTACGACCCGCCGAACGTCTTCTCGTTCACCTGGGGCGGCGAGCTCATCCGCATCGAGCTGGCAGCCGAGCGCGACGGCACCGAGCTCGTGTTCACCCAGATCCTCAGCCACGCCTCGGTGGCGGCGCGCAACGGCGCGGGGTGGCACACGTGTCTGAGCGAGCTCGACCGCCTGCTCGGAGCCCCGGTGACGGGCGGTGGCGACGGCTTCGCGGTGTTCGACGACTACCTCGATCGCATGGGCCCGCCGCTCGGCACGCCCACAGCTGACGGCGGCATGACGTGGGAGCGCGCCACCCATGTCGCCCCCGACCAGGTGCGCCGGGCGACGAGCGATCCCGCCGCGATCGAGGCGTGGGGTGCCACCGAGCGGTCCGGTGACCCCCAGCGGTGGGATGTCGAGGCCACCGACCACGGCACCGCCTACCGCCTCACGGTCGACGGCATCGGCCACGACGCCGAACGGGCGGCCACCTGGCACGCCCTGCTCGTCCAGCTCGACATGTACCTGGCCGCCGGACAGCTCATCCCCGCCGAGCCGGCGCGCTGGGTCGCGGCGTACCGGTCGGTGCTGTGACGCACGATCAGGGCAGGATCAGGTGGCTGTCGCCGAACTCGTGCCAGCGGTAGGCCTCGGCCACCGCAGCGGCGTACGACGCATCGAGCAGGTCCGTTCCCGCGATCGCCTCCAGCAGCGCCAGGTGCGACGACTCGGGCTCGTGCCAGCCGGTGATGAGGCCGTCCACCACCCGCACGCCGCGCTCGGGGGTGACGACCAGTTCGGTCCACCCCCGCCCAGGATGCGAGCGCCCCTGCTCGTCGGCCGTCGACTCGAGCGCCCGCACCGCCGTGGTGCCCACGGCGATCACCCGCCGACCGTCGCGACGGGCAGCGGTCACGAGGGCCGCCGTGGCCGGCGGCACGACGAACTGCTCGGCGTAGGGTGGCTCACCGGCCTCCTGCGACGACACCCCGGTGTGCAGGGTCACCGGCGCGACCACCACGCCGCGCGTGACCAGGTCGGTCACCAACGCGTCCGTGAACGGCCGGGCCGCGCTCGGCATCTCCGCCGACCCCGGCACCCGCGCGAACACCGTCTGGTAGGCCTCGATCGGCCAGGCCCGGTCGGTGTGCGCGTAGCGGATCGGCTGCCCATGGGCCGCCAGGTAGTCGAGCGTGCCGGTGGGCAGGTCGAGGTGGGCGAGCCACAGCCGGGCCGTGGCCCCATCGACGCCGGCCGGGTAGCGGGCGAGCAGGTGCGCCCGCCCGCCGCCGGCCAGCGCGAGGTCGGCGGGCGGCGGGTCGGCGTGGCGCTCGGTGCCCGGCCCGACCGGGCGGCGAGGCTCGACCACCCAGAACCCGCCGGGTTGCCGGGTCGACAGGTGGAGCCGCAGGGGCGGTGCCTCGGGGTCGCGCATGCTGCGGGCGTCCAGTGCCGCGGGGATGACGGCCGAGGTGTTCACGACCAGCACGTCACCGGGGTCGAGCACGGCGGGCAGGTCGGCGAACCGGTGGTGGGAGACGTCGCCGGTGGAGCGGTGCGCCACCATCAGCCGCACCGCTGCCCGGGCGTCCGAGCCGATGCGTCCGTCGCCGGCCCGCAGCTCCGCAGGCGTGCCCGCCTCGGCGCCGTCGGGGATGCGAAAGGCGCGGGCCGATGCCCGTGCGCTGCCCTCGACGGTGCCGGTACCGCCGAGCGTCGAGATGCCGGCCGTGGTGTCCAGCACCCTCATCGCGCGACCTCCTCCGGCACGGCTTCTCGCGCCGGCGGCGCCTCGCCGGCCGCGAGCAGGTCGTCGACCCGGTAGCGCCCGCTCACCGGGCGTTCGGAGATCAGCCGCACCAGGCCCGGCACCCGGCTCTCCGGCAGGGGACGGTCGGAGATGTCCTCGCCGGGGAAGGCGTCCTGGTGCATGCGGGTGCGCATGTCACCCGGGTCGACCCAGTACACGTGCACGTCGGGCTCCTCGACCGCCAGCACACGGCTGAGCTGCTCCAGCGCTGCCTTGGAGGCGCCGTAGCCACCCCAGCCCTCGTAGCCCTCGACGGCGGCGTCGGACGTGATGTTCACGATCGCTCCGTGCGCCGCCCGCAGGTGGGGGAGCGCGGCCTGGAGGACGCGCAGGGGGGCCACGACGTTGGTGCGGACGGCGCGCTCGAGGTCGCCGCTCCGCAGCCGGGCCACCGGGGGCAGGGGGCTGGGCCCGAGCGTCCCGGCGTTGTTCACAACCAGCTCGAAGCGCCCCTGCCCGGCGGCGGCGCCCACCAGGGCGGCCACGTGGACCGGATCGTCGACGTCGCCGGCCAGCGCGACGACCGTGCCGGGGCCGGCCCCGTCGATCGCCTCCCGAGCCTGCTCGAGCGCCGCGCCGTCCCGGGCGTCGACGACCAGGTTCCACCCGTCCGTTGCGAGGCGCTCGGCGAGCGCCCGCCCCAGGCCCCTGCTGGCCCCCGTGATCAGTGCTGTCCTGCGCATGTCGTGCTCCGTTCTGTCGCCTCTGCCGGCAACGTACGGAGCGGGGGCGCAGCCGCCATCGGTCCCGGGACCGGTTCGCCTCGGTCTCCGGACCTAATCCAGGGCGCGGACAGCCGACCGTGCTGCACGGCGGCACGTCCGCCGACCGATGAGTTCTGCGCACACCCGGCGTTGCACGTGGTATGAGCACAACTGACATGGGCAAGGTCGTCGCAGGATTCTCGATGTCGCTCGACGGCTTCATCGCCGACCCCGAGGACGGCGTCCCGCACATCTTCGACTGGTACGGGGCCGGTGACGTCCGCTTCGACTGGCCGGGCAACGACATGGTCTCGCACGTGACACCGGCCGGTGCGGCGTACCTGCGGGAGCTCGTCGACCAGACGGGGGCGCTCGTCGTCGGGCGCCGGATCTTCGACCTCACCGACGGTTGGGCCGGCCGCCATCCCATCGGGGTGCCGGTCTTCGTCGTCAGCCACCGGGGCCCCGAGGGGTGGGACGAGCGGCACGACCCGTCGCGCACGACCTTCGTGCACGACGGACTCGCCGCCGCCGTGGAGCGGGCCCGGGCCGTGGCGGGCGACAAGTGGATCGGCGTCGGCGGCGCGAACATCGCGCAGCAGTGCCTCGACCTCGGCCTGCTCGACGAGATCCGCATCGAGCTCGCTCCCGTCGTGCTCGGCAGCGGCATCCCGTTCTTCGCCAACCTCACCACCACGCCCCTCGTCCTCGACGGCCCGCGCGTCATCGAGGATCGCCGGGTGACGCACCTCGCCTACACGGTGCGGAAGGAGGCCGTGCCGGAGGCCTGATCGACCGGGCCGGCGCGCTCACTGGCCGGCGCGCTCAGCGGCCAGCGCGATCAGCGGCCGGCGAGCTCAGCGGCCGGGGTCGACGAGGCCGACGCGCACGGCGAAGAGGGCGGCCTGGGTCCGGTCGGCCACCCGGAGCTTGGCGAGCACGTTGGACACGTGGGTCTTCACGGTCTTCTCCGACACGTACAGCTCCTCGGCGAGCTGGCGGTTGGAGAGGCCCCGGCCGAGACCCGCGAGCACCTCGCGCTCGCGGGCGGTCAGACGGTCGAGGTCGGGGTGCGGCTCGCTCGCCGCGGGCGACGTGGCGTGTCGCACCCCGTCGCCTGCCACCCGCGCCATCACGACCGCCGCCGCCTCCGGCGCCAGCATCGGCTCGCCCCGGTGCACCGCACGGATCGCCTCGGCGAGGGCGGCGGGCCCCGCATCCTTGAGCAGGTAGCCGTCGGCGCCGGCCTGGATGGCGGGCACCACCTGGTCGGACCCGCTGAAGCTGGTGAGCACCAGGATGCGGACGGGAGCGCCATCGGTCCGCAGCCGGCGGATGGCCTCGATGCCGTCGACGCCGGGCATGACGAGGTCGGTGAGCAGCACGTCGGGGCGGGTCTCCTGCACGGCCCGCACGGCCGTGGCGCCGTCGCCCGCCTCGGCGGTGACCTCGAAGCCCTGGGCCTCGAGGAACGAGCGCAGGCCCTGGCGGACGACCGGGTGGTCGTCGCTGATGACCAGCCGGATCGCCCTGTCGCCCGGACGCTCGTCGCCATCGGGGCCGTCGGACGGGGTCATGCCGGGCAGCGCAGCTCGACGGCCGTGCCAGCACCAGGAGACGACCGGATCGTCAACCCGCCGCCCAGGGACGCCGCTCGTTCGTGCATCGAGGTGAGCCCCAGCCGGCGGGCCCGCACCGCGCGGGCGTCGGGGTCGAAACCTCGCCCGTCGTCGACGACGCGGAGGACGAGCTCGCGGCCGTCCTTCCCGGGCTCGGTGCGGAGGGTGACGTCGACCTGCCCGGCGCCTGCGTGGCGCAGCGCGTTGGTGACCGCCTCCTGGGCGATGCGCAGGATCTGGTGCTCGGCGTCGGGGTCGAGGGCCGGGAGGCCCGTGGTGGTGAACGTCACGGGGACGCCGTGGGCCCGCCCGGCGACCGTGAGCTGGTCGCGCAGGGTCGCCTCGAGCCCGTCGCGCTCGAGGTCGGTGGGCCGCAGGCCGTCGACCGTCGTGCGCAGCTCGGCGGCGAGCCGGGTCGCGAGCGAGCGCACGGCGTCGAGCTGCCGGCGAGCGGCGGCGGGGTCGTCGGCCAGCTGCGTCGTCGCGGTCTCGGCCGCCAGCTGCAGGCTGAAGAGCGACTGGCTCATGGCGTCGTGCAGCTCACGGGCGAGCCGCCCCCGTTCCTCGACGAGCGCGAGCTCGCGGCTGTCCTCGAACAGGCGGGCCTGGTCGATGGCGATGGCCGCGTGCGATGCCAGCAGCACCACGGCCGCCTCGTCGGCGTCGGTGAAGGCCGGCGCACCCTCCTTGTCGGTGAGGTAGAAGGCGCCGATGATGTCGCCGGCGGACACGATGGGCACCCCGAGGAACGAGCGCATCTCGGGGTGGGCGGCCGGCCACCACCCCCGGAACCGCGGGTCCTGGGTGATGTCGGGGGTGCGGTAGGGCGAGGGGTCGACGAGCATGGCGTCGAGCAGGCCGTGGGTGCGAGGCAGGGGGCCCAGGCGGGCGATGAGCTCGTCGCTCATGCCGACCGTCACGAAGCGGGCGAACTCCTCGCCCTCGGGCTCGGGGATGCCGATGGCGGCGTACCGGGCGCCGACGAGGTCGCGGGCGCTGGCGGCGAGCCGGTGCAGCACCCGCTCGAGCGACGAGCCCAGGCTGACTGCACGGACGGCGTTCGACAACGCCGCCAGCACCTCGGCGGCCACCGCGGGATCGTCGAGCGCGGCCTGGCCGTCACCGTCGATCAGGTCGTCTCGCTGGTCGTCGATGCGCGACACCGACGCCGACGCTATCGGGCGGCGCGCCGCGCCGAACGGGCACTCGGCGGATCAGCCGTCGTCGGCCGGTCAGGCCTGATGCGGCCGCCTGCCGGTTGCGGAGGTCTGCCGCCGTCGGGTGGGTCAGCTCTCGGCGGGCGGCGCCTCGTTCATGTAGCGCGCGGACGCCGTCGCCTTGGCGGGCGCGTCGTCCACCCGGTCGGGCCAGAACGGCGGCGGGTACACCAGCCGGTCGTCGGCGACGGGCTCGGCGTAGAACTGGGCCGCCCACTTCCGGAACTTCATGAAGGGCCCGTCGTTGTCGGCGAGCGCGGGCCGCACCAGGTGGGCCTTGTGCTCCCAGATGGGCTGGTCTTCGCGGACCTGCTTGTCGACCTCGGCCACGAAGGCACGGCCGACGTTGCGGGTCGTCTTCTCGTCGCCCATCGTCTTGAAGCGGAAGTTGAACCGCACGATGCAGCGGTCGGCCTCGATCGGGGTGGTGACCGCGTAGTTGATCGTGTCGACGATCCCACTGAAGTTGACCTGCGACACCCCCGGGCCCCACGCGTGCGTGTCGATGTGGCCTTCCATCACGCCACGGGGCGTGGGGAACTTCTGCGACGAGCGCATGATCGCCTCGGGGAACCCGGTGGTGTACTCCTCGAGCTCCGGCACCGTCGCGGTGTTGTGGACGTAGCGGAAGTGGGCGGCGTCGACCGCGTTCTCGGCCATCTCCTGCACCGAGGCGTCGATGACGTACTCGGTGCGGATGACGGTGGACCAGTCGGGGTGGTCGGCGAGCTCGGGCACCTCGGGGATGTCCCACATCGGCGCCTCGCCGTCCGGGTGGTACCACACGAGCACCACGCCGTTGCGCTCCATGGCGGGGTAGGTGCGCAGGCGCGCCTTGCGGTTGACGCGCTCGCTGTAGGGGATGTCGGTGTTGGTGCCCTCGGCGTCGAACTTCCAGCCGTGGAACGGGCACACGAGCTCGCAGCCGTCGACGCTGCCGCCGTGGCCGAGGTGGGCGCCGAGGTGGGGGCAGAAGGCGTCCTGCACGTGGACGGTGCCCTCGACGTCGCGCCAGGCCACCAGGTGCTGCTCCCAGTAGTACAGCGGCCTGGGCTCGCCGACGGGGAAGTCCTCCGGGTGGCCAACGCAGAACCATCCGAACGGGATGGGAAACGGATACCGGTTCTTCATGTCGGGCTCCTCACGGGCCGGTCGGCACCACGACGGCGGGCTCGGCACCAGACTAGAACACGTTTCAGTTCTGGGTCGAGTCCCCCTGCATGCCTGAGCACGTGAGCTCTCGCCGTCGGTCGTCTCCCCGCCACCCCTCGGGACGGCTACTGTTACGGACCGGGCACAACCGGCCCCGAACAGGGCGAACGCCTTGCCACGTCTGACATAGTTGGGGACCTATGGGTACAACCTCGTCGCCGTCACCCGCCAACGGTGGGACACCCGACTTCACGATCGTGCTCCGGGGCTACGAGCGCACGCAGGTCGACATGTTCATCGAGCGCCTGCACGCCCGCATCGACGAGCTCAGCGACGCGGCGTCCAAGGCCAAGCACGGTACGACCGACGCTCGCGACCGCATCAGCGAGCTCGAGCGCAAGGTGGCCGAGCAGGCCAAGCAGCTCGAGGAGCGGGCCCAACCCACGCTGTCCGGGCTCGGCACCCGGGTCGAGCAGCTGCTCCGCCTCGCCGAGGAGCAGGCCAAGGAGCACCGGGGCGAGTCCAAGCGCGAAGCCGAGAAGCTGATCGCTGCCGCCCACCTCGAGTCCAAGGAGGTGGTCGAGAAGGCCCGTGCGGTGGCCACCGCGGTCAAGACCGCCGCCGAGCGCGAGGCCAAGGCCACGCGCGACTCGGCCGAGCGCGAGGCCAACGACCTGCGCAACAGCACCCGTCGCGAGGTCGAGACCCTGCGGTCCGAGGCCGAGCGCGAGACCACCCAGCTCCGCACCACCACCGATCACGAGGTCGCCGAGCTGCGGGCCACGGCCGAGCGCGAGATCGCCACGGTGCGGGCCACCGCCGAGCGCGAGATCATCGAGCTGCGCAACGTCGCCTCCCGCGAGGCCGAGGAGAAGCGGGCTGCGGCGTCCAAGCTGCTCACCAAGGCCAAGGAGAAGCGCGAGGCCGAGCTGCAGGCGCTCGAGCTCGAGCTGGCCGAACGGCGCGAGAAGGCCGAGCGCGAGGAAGGCGAGCGTCATGACGCCGCCATGGCCGCCACGCAGAAGCTGGTGGCCGAGGCCGAGCAGCGGGCCAAGGCGGCTGACGAGCGGGCCAAGGAGATCGACCGGGCCGCCGATCGGCGCCGTAAGGACAGCGAGGCCGAGTCGAACGACATCATCGAGAAGGCCAAGTCCTTCGCCGAGCGCGCGGTCGCCGACGCCAAGTCCGAGGCCGAGCAGCTGGTGTTCGAGGCCAAGACGCACGCCGAGGTCACCAAGCAGGAGGCCGAGCGCGAGGTCGCCGAGCTCACCCGCCAGCGCGACGCCGTCACCGGCCAGCTGACGCAGCTGCGCGAGATGCTGTCCGGCCTCGCCGGCCTCGGCAACCTGCCCGGCACCGAGCAGGCCATCGAAGAGGTCGCCGACAAGGCCGACGACCTGCAGGACGCCGTCGACCAGGCGATCGACGGCGGCGACGACGGCAAGACCGAGGAGAAGGCCAAGGAGGCCAACGGGTCCGACCCGGGCGTCAAGATCAAGTGAAGCTCGGCCTCATCGTCGGCTACTGGCCGTCGAGCGGCCCGCCGCCCGACGCTGCTGAGCAGATCGCCGCCGCCGAGGACCTGGGGTTCGACTCCATCTGGACGTCCGAGGCCTACGGCTCCGACTGCTTCACGCCCCTCGCCTGGTGGGGAGCGCGGACCGAACGGGTCAAGCTCGGAACCGCGATCACCCAGATCTCCGCCCGTACGCCGGCCTCCACGGCGATGACCGCCATCACGCTCGACCACCTCTCCGGCGGCCGCCTCATCCTCGGCCTCGGGGTGTCGGGCCCCCAGGTCGTCGAGGGGTGGTACGGGCAGGACTACGCGAAGCCCCTGGCCCGCACCCGCGAGTACATCGAGATCGTGCGGCGCGTCGTCGCCCGAGACGAGCCCGTGTCGTTCGCGGGCCAGCACTACGCCATGCCGTTGCAGGGCGGCACCGGTCTCGGCAAGCCGCTCAAGTCGATCGTGCGGCCTCTACGCACCGACATCCCCATCTACCTGGGGGCCGAGGGACCGAAGAACGTGGCGCTCGCCGCCGAGATCGCCGACGGCTGGCTCCCGATGTTCTTCTCGCCCAAGGCCGACGGCTTCTACCGGGCGGCGCTGGCCGAGGGCTTCGCGCGGCCGGGTGCTCGCCGCACCGCCGACGACTTCGAGGTGGCCTGCGTCGTACCGGTGGTGCCGGGCGACGACGTCGAGGCCTGCGCCGATCTGCTGCGCCCCAACCTGGCGCTGTACATCGGAGGCATGGGCGCCCGCGACCGCAACTTCCACAAGGACGTGTTCGAGCGGCTCGGGTACGGCGCCGAATGCGAGAAGATCCAGGACGCCTACCTCGACGGCCGTAAGGCCGACGCCGCCGCTGCGGTCCCCACGGCCATGGTCGAAGACGTGTACCTGATCGGACCTCCGGCCAAGATCCGCGACGACCTCGAGCGCTGGCGGCAGACGTGTGTGACGTCGTTGCTGGTCGCCGGTCCGCCCTCGCTGCTGACGCAGATCTCCGAGCTCGTCAACGGCTAGACGCCGACGGCCGCGCGTCGCCCGGCCGGCGACGTCCCCGTCGTCGGCACCACCACGTCGTCCCGCGGGCGGCGGGGGTTCCGCCCCTCGGGTGCACCTCCACGGCCGCAGATGCACGTGCCAGTGGTTCTGGCGTCTCTCAGATGGTGATGTGCTGGTGGGAGACGCCGGATGTGCGGGTCGGGGGTCGGCGGGTGGTTCTGGCGTCTCTCAGGTGGTGATGTGCTGGTG
>JAFGPU010000283.1 GCA_016936035.1 Acidimicrobiales bacterium | reverse complement strand
GGGCATCCGCCCGGGGGTGGTGGCCTGCTCCCACCACATGGGGCGGTGGCGCCTCGACACCGACCGGGGCAACGAGCGCTGGTCGTCGGGTGTGGCCGGCCTCGGCAACGAGGGATCGAGCTGGCGACTCACACCGCGCGAGGGCGTGCGGCCGTTCGCCAGCGACGACCCCGACTCGAGCCGGATCTGGTGGACCGACGCGGGCGTGCACCAGAACCTCACCTTCCCGGTGCAGCCCGACCCGATCTCGGGCATGCACTGCTGGCTGCAACGGGTGACGATCACGCCCGCCAAGGACGGCGACCACCACGGCGACGTCCACGTCGACACGGAGCGATCGGCCGAGGCCTACAGCGAGTGGCTGGCGCTGACCCGCCCCGGTCCCGGGCCGGGCGGGCTGCGCCGCCCGCTGTGGTTCGCCCGCCCGGTCAAGCCCCGGGCGACGGCCTACGGCACGGGCGCGTAGCTGTCCGTCTCGAGAGCATCGTGGCGCCCCTGGTCAGGGCACGGCCGTGTTCCGAGGATTCTGGCGTCCCTCACCAGCAGATCACGACCTGAGAGACGCCGGTTCCGCGGCCCTGCGACGGCGTGGACCTTCTGGCGTCCCTCACCAGCAGATCACGACCTGAGGGACGCCGGTTCCGCGGCCCTGCGACGGCGTGGAGCTTCTGGCGTCGCTCACGGGCACATGACCACCTCAGAGACGCCGAACCGGGCGACGGTCGCCGGCTCGGGTGTCTGGCGCTCGGGCCCAGCTTCACAGCCAGCCGGCAAGCGGGCCGGCCGAACGTGACCCGGGATGGCGCCGCCCATCCGCTCAGGGCAGGGCCCGCATCGGCTCGGCGCCGGGACGGGACGCGTGCTCGCCGGGCACCGGGGAGGCGTCGACCTCCGTGACACGGCCCTCGTCGTCGACCCACACGCCCACCACGACCATCCCGGGCGGTGCCCAGGCCAGGGCCCGGCTGAGCGCGCGGCGCAGGTGGTCGCGATGCTGCTCCTCCGACACCGGGTTGGCGGCGCAGTCGGCATGGCCGGCGATCACCAGCGCGCCCGACCGGTGCGCCTGGGCCGACACGCCCAGGCTCTCGCGCAGATGACCGATCCGGGCCTCGGTGTCGCAGCACAGCGCCAGGTCCGGACCGGGCTGGGTCACGAGGTCGACGTATTCGACCCCGAACCGCTCCCGCACCCAGGCGATGATCGGCTCGTGGACCCGCCCGTCGATGCACGTCACCGCGGCAGCGAAGGTGGGCTGGTCGGACCGGTCAGATGACATCGGTGCCCTCCCGCTCGTCGGGCTCGACGGTGCACAGCGGGCTCGACGGCGCGACCGCCTCGCAGGCGTCGGCCACCGATGCGTGCACCCGGCCCGACAGGTGCTCCCAGTAGCCGCCCCGGGTCAGCACGTCCCGGACAGGGCCCCGCACCACGGCGAGGTGCAGCTCGATGCCCGCGGCGTCGAGATCGTTGCCGAGCTCGTGCAGGGCGTGCGCCCCGCTGGCATCGATGTCGGTCGTGGCCGAGGCGTCGAGGATGACGGCCCGCATGCTGTCACGGCCCGTGACGAGGCTCTCCACCCGGTCCTCGAGCCGCTTCGTGTTGGCGAAGAAGAGCGGCCCGTCGACCCGGAGGATGGCCACGTCGTCGATCGTCCGCGTCGGCCAGCGGTCGACGTTGCGGTACTCGTGGGTGCCGGTGACCCGGCCCAGCTCAGTGGCGTGCGGGTTCGAGCTGCGCCACACGAACAGGGCGAGGCTGAACGCCACACCGATGGCCAGGCCGGGCTCGACCCCGATGAGCAGGGTGGCCAGGAAGGTCACCAGCAGCGCGACGCCGTCCTCCCGGCGCAGGCGGAAGGTCTCGACGGCGTCGCGCACGTCGACGAGGCCGAGCACGGCGACGACGACGATGGCGGCGAGCACGACCTTGGGGACGTAGTAGAAGGCGGGTGTCAGCCACAGCACGGCGACGGTGAGCACCGCGGCGGTGATGAGGCTGGCGAGCGGCGTCCGCGCCCCGGCCTGGTGGTTCACCGCCGTGCGCGAGAAGCCACCGGCGATGGGGAAGCCGGAGAACACGCCCGCTGCGGCGTTGGCCGCGCCCGTGGCGACGAGCTCCTGGTTGGCGTCGACCTTCTCGCGGGTCTTGCGGCCGATGGCCTTGGCCACGCTGATGCCCTCGGCGAACGCCACGATCGCGATGGTGATCGCAACAGGGGCGAGGTCGCCGAGCAGGCTGCCCGACATCTCGGGCAACGCGGGGGTCGGGAGGCCGGACGGGATGTCCCGCAGGATGGCGACACCGCTGTTCTGCAGCCCGAAGCCCCAGGTCGCCAGGGCGCCGACGACCACGACCAGCAAAGCGCTCGGGAACCGGGGCGCCAGCCGGCGGCCTGCGACCAGGACGGCGATGGCGGCCGTGCCGATGGCCAGCGTGACCAGGCTCGTGTCGCCGATGTTCTCACCCAGGGCCCGCAGCGTGTTCACGACGCCCTCGGGCCGGCCGATGTCGAGCCCGAAGAGGTCCTTGAACTGGCTGAGCGCGATCACGATCGCGGCGGCCGAGGTGAACCCGCTGATGACGGGGTGGGACAGGAGGTTGACGAGCACGCCGAGACGGAGGAGGCCGAGACCGGCCAGCACGGCGCCGACCAGCAGAGCCAGCAGCGCGGCGATCGCCGGGTAGGACGGATCGCCGGGCTCGACGATGCCCGCGAGCCCCTCCACCGTCAGCAACGACACCATGGCGACCGGGCCGACGGCCAGCGCACCGCTGGTACCCAGGAGTGCGTACACCAAGATGCCGACGATCGACGCGTACAGCCCGGTGATGGGCGGCATGCCGGCCAGGGTGGCGTAGGCCATGCCCTGGGGGATCAACATGACCGCGACGGTGAGGCCGGCGGTGACGTCGCCCCGCAGGAGCTCCCGCGGGTACCGGGGCGCCCAGCCGACGATGGGCACGAAGCGGGCCAACCCGCGAGGTCGGCCCCGTGGGGAGGAGGCGGGGCGCCGGACGGCGTCGTCCGTCGCCCCCGCCTCCTCGGTCGGTCGTTCGGTCACTGTGACCACATGATCACCTGCTCGCGGCGGTCAGGTCACGGACCACGCGATCGACGTCACAGCCGGCCGACCGGTTGTAGGGCAGCTTCGACAGGGCCATGCCCATCGCGCACGTGTTGGTGAGCGCAGCGAAGGTCAGGCCGGCGCCCACGAACCCCGAGAGGTACTTGAGCTCGGGCACGAACAGGCTGCCCACGATGCCGGCGAGCACCAGGCTGCCGGCGACGAGGCGCACCTGCCGCTCGAGGTCCCAGCGCTGGCGCCCACGGCGCACCGGGCGCGAGCCGTCGTCCCACGACTGCATGCCGCCGTCGAGGATGTGGAGGTTGGCCATGCCGGTGGCGGCGAGCTTGTCGCAGGCCTGCGAGGCGCGGGCACCCGAACGGCACACCAGCATCACGGGCTGGCTCACGTGGCGCTCCAGCTCGGCTGCGTGCTCGCCGAGGGTGTCGAGCGGCACGTTGTACGCGCCGGGGATGTGGGCGGACTCGAACTCGGCGGGCGTGCGCACGTCGAGGATGCGGACATCGGCGCTCTCGTCGGCGAGCAGCTGCTCGAGCGTGGCGGCGTCGACGCGGTTGTCGAGGTTGGTGGACACGGCGGTTCTCCTCAGCAGGTGGTGATGGCAGGTGGTCGGTGCGGGCGGGACGGGGCCCGGGTCGCTGCGGCGGTGGCGGCCCGGGCCCCGGAACGGGTGGCGGTCAGATCGACGCCGGGGCGAAGCGGTCGGCCCAGGCGCCGTAGCCACCGAGCAGGTCGGACACGTCGGCGGCGCCGGCCGAACGGAGCCAGCTGGCGGCGACCGACGACCGGTAGCCGCCGGCGCAGTGCACGACGATGGGCCGGTCCAGATCGATCTCGTCGACACGGCGGCGGAGCGCCGCGAGCGGGACGTTGACGGCCCCGTCGAGCGACCCGAGGGCGGCCTCGCCGGGGTTGCGGACGTCGACCACCTGGAGGTCCGGGGTGTCGGCCATGCGATCGGCGAGCTCGGTGACGGTCAACCTCGACGACGGGCGGGCGACCTCGGGGTGCTCGGCCAGCACGTTCTCGACCCCGGGGAGGGCGCCGACGACCTTGTCGAAGCCGATGCGGCCGAGGCGGATCTTGGCCTCCGCCACGGCGTCGGGATCGCCGACGAGCACGATGTCGTCGTCGGCGTCGGCGACCTCACCGGCGTACTCGGCGAAGCGGCCGTCGATGCCGACGTTGACCGACCCCTCGAGGTGGCCGGCGGCGAACGTGGCCGCGTCACGCACGTCGATGACGACGGCGCCGTCGGCGCGGGCCGACTGCACCTCGTCGAGCGTCATGGCCGGCGGAGCGGCCTCGTCCAGCAGCTCTCGGGTCTTGCGGTTGAGGATGGCGTCGTGCAGGAAGTACTCGGGCGCCGTCGGCTGGCCCTCGGTGACCATCTCGATGAACCGGTCGCGGCTCATGTCCTGCAGGGCGTAGTTCTCGCGCCGCTGCTCGCCGATGGTCGACATCGTCTCCGTCGACAGGTTCTTGCCGCACGCCGAGCCGGCGCCGTGCGCGGGCCACACCTTGGTCTCGTCCGGCAGGGTGAGGATCTTCCGGCGCAGCGAGTCGTAGAGCATGGCGCCCAGCTCGTCGGCGGTGACGCCGACGGAGGCGAGCAGGTCCGGACGGCCGACATCGCCGATGAACAGCGTGTCGCCGGTGAGGACGCCCCACGGCGCCGGATCGTCGGCGTGCTCCCACACGACGATCGAGGTGGACTCGGGGGTGTGGCCGGGCGTGGCCCGGAACTCGAGCACGACGTCGCCGAGCTCGATGCGCTCGCCGTCCTCGACGAGGCGGGCCGGGAACTCGGGGGACGCGGCAGCGCCGAACACGATCTCGGCCCCGGTGGCGGCGGCGAGCTCGAGGTGGCCCGAGAGGAAGTCGGCGTGGAAGTGGGTCTCGATGACGTAGGCGAT
>JAFGPU010000282.1 GCA_016936035.1 Acidimicrobiales bacterium | reverse complement strand
TGCCGGGCCGGGTGGTAGTTGAGGACGCCCAGCACGTCGGTCTCGGTCTCGAGCACGATGACCGGGGCGTCGAGATCGGTGCGGATCTGCGTCGGCGGGCCGCCGATCGTCCCGGCGATGTCGATGCCCTCGTCGGGCTCGCCGAGGGGCGCAGCCGCGCCGCCCCGGCTGTGGACGAGGAAGCCGTCGTAGGCCAGCGTGAGCGGCTGGACGCCGTTGACGTAGGTGGTGAGCGCGAAGCCCGACTGCGACTCGCCGACGGCCAGCAGGCGCTCGGGCTCGAGGCCGCCCAGGGCATCGGTGGCGTCCGGCGCGCGCAGGGCCCGCCCGACCTGGGTGAAGATGTCGTACGAGAAGGCGTCGCCGGGATGGGACAGGTCGCCGTACCGCTCGGGGTCGACCGCGCGCAGGCCCTGGCCGGCGACGCCCGCGGCGGCGTCCACGGTGACGGCCACGGGGCCACCCTCGACGCCGATGCGCTGGGCGGAGACGCCGACCCACGCGTAGCCGCCGCGCACGAGCTCCTCCGCGGCGTAGCCGTAGTCGGGCGAGGCGTCGAGGCCGCCGCTGACGTTGAGCCACTCGACCACCACGGTGCCGTTGAAGTCGGCCGCGTCGCCGGGGCGGCGCACGACGATGCGCGTGCGGTAGTCGGCGGAGGCGTCCTCCTCCAGCTCGTAGGTGCCGTCGGTGGGGAGGTCGCCCGGCGAGCGGTACGAGGTGGCCGTGCCTGCGGCCGTGAACTCCTCCTCGACCCAGCCGGCCTCGTCGAGGTCGGGCCCCGGCGAGACCGAGGCCAGGCTGATGCCCCCGCCGCCGGTGAGCGGGCCGGCGATCTCGGCGGCCGGGCCCTCGGGCCGGTCGACCTCGGCGATCTCGTCGGCGGGGGTGGGGTCGGCATCGGTCGCCTCGCCGTCCGCGCCGTCGTCGGACGAGCAGGCCGCCAGCCCGACCATCGACAGGATCAGGAGCGATGCGAGCGTTCGCCGCCGTGCCATGTGGGTTCCCCTTCCCCGCTCGCGGCTCGGTCCGGCCGCTGCGGAAGCATCGCGTATCCGGGGTGGCGGCGCGCAGCCCGGCCCGGCGCCGTCGGGTCCGGGGGAAGGTGACCTTCGACCCTGCCCCGCCATCGCGCGGGCGCGCCACAGTGAAGGCATGACAGATGCAGCGAACGTCGGGTCGATGGGGGTCGGCATCCTCAGCGGCGGCCCGGTCATCCGGGTCGGGGCTGACGCCACCCTGCACGAGGTCGCCGACCTCCTGGTCGAGGCCGGCATCGGCGCCCTGGTCGTCGGCGGCGTCGACCGGGCCACGGGGATCGTGTCGGAGCGCGACGTCGTCGCCGCCCTGGCGGCGCGCCGCGACCCGGAGACCACCCGCGCCGGCGACATCGCGCGGTCGACCCTCGTGTGGTGCGACGCCGAGGCGACGATCGCCGAGGTGGCCGAGCGCATGATGGAGCGCTACGTGCGTCACGTCCTGCTCGAGGAGGACGGTCGGCTCGTCGGCATCGTGTCGGCCCGTGACCTGCTCGGGGCCTATGCCGGCGCCGACATGGCCGACATGGAGGAGATGGCGGAGCTGGCCGAGGACCGCTGACCACCGCTGATCGCCCCCGGGCGACGACTGAGCGTCGCCGTCGTGGGTACCAGGGAAGTGTGGCGATGACCCAACTGATCGACAGGACGGCGCAGGACGGCACGGCGCCCCAGCCCCGCGCTCGGGCCCGGCGCACGCTCGTGTCGGGTTGGCGCGACATCGGCAGCGCGGTCGCCGGCGTCGGCATCATGGGCGCGGCCTTCGCCACCCCGTTCCTTCGCGACCGCCGCACCCGGTGGGGCGTGGGCGCCGACGCGGCACGCGAGCATCCCGGCGACGACCTGGTTCCCCGCCCCCGCTGGGCCTGGACGCACGGCATCGAGATCGACGCGCCGGCCCACGAGGTCTGGCCCTGGGTGGTGCAGATCGGGGCCGAGCGCGGGGGCTTCTACAGCTACCAGGGGCTCGAGAACCTGGTCGGGTGCCGGCTGCGCAACGCGGACGAGGTGCACCCCGAGTGGGCGCTCGCCGAAGGCGACGACCTGATCGTGCACCCGGAGATGCCACCGCTGCGCGTCGTCGACCTGGCGCCCGGCCGGTGGTTCGTCGCCTACGGCGAGCCGTCACTCGACGCCATCGCCCAGGGCGAGCCGTGGGTCGCCGCGAGCTGGCTGTTCATGGTCGAGCCGCTGGGCGAGGGGCGCTGCCGGGTGGTCAGCCGCTACCGGTGCGCCACCTCCGGCGACCGCAAGACGCAGATCCAGTTCGGCCCTGCCCTGGTCGAGCCGATCGGCTTCGCCATGGACCGCCGCATGCTGCTCGGCATCAAGGAGCGGGCCGAACAGGCCGTTCCGCCGTTCCTGCCCGAGCCCGTGCGGCGCGACTGGCGCGAGCTGGCCCGGTCGACGGACGACGACCGCAGGTTCGACCCCGCCACCCTCGACGACCTGCCGGCCCCGGTGGCCCGCTGGCTGCGGCACGCCATCGCCCCGGGCACGCCCCTGCGGCGGGCGGCCCGGTTGCGCATGCACGGCGAGATCCGGCTGGGGCGCTGGCAGCCGTTCTCGGCGGAACAGGTGCTCGCCCCCGGTCGCGGTTACGTGTGGGCGGCCGAGGCCGGCCGCCGGCCGCTGCGGGTCACGGGCTACGACCGCTACGCCGGCGGCGTGGGCGAGATGCGGTGGCGGTTGCTCGGCGCCGTCCCCGTCATGTCCGCCGCCGACGACGACATCAGTCGCAGCGCGGCCGGGCGGCTCGCCGCCGAGTCGGTGCTCGTGCCGGCCGCGGTGCTCGATCCGGCCGTGGTGTGGCGGCCGGTCGACGACCACCACGCCACGGCCGCGATCCCCGTGGGCGGCGACGAGCACGAGGTGACCGTCGAGGTCGACGACCAGGGCGCGTTGCGGTCGGTGCGGGTGCCCCGGTGGGGCAACCCCGAGGGCGGGAGCTGCGCGGTGCATCCCTTCGGCGTCGAGTTCGACGGCGAGGTCACCGTCGACGGCGTCACGGTCCCGGCACACATGCGGGCCGGTTGGGCGTTCGGCACCGACCGGTGGGACGACAGCGTGTTCTTCCGGGCAACCGTCGACGCCGTGCGCCACGTCTGACCTCCCCACCGGTCACCCGAACGGGACGAAGGCCGAGTCGGCCAGGGTGGCGCGGTCGGTGGTGGCCAGGCCCGACGACGACAGCGTCCACAACCGGTCGCCGATGACGAGGGATCGCTCGATCGGCGGCGTGTAGGCCGCGCTCCCGGGCCCGGGCTCGGCCGGGGCCACGGACACGCCGTCGCCCGGCTCGACCGGCAGGGGCTCGGGCAGCGGCACCGGGTCGCCGCCCCCGCCGCCACCGTCGACGGCGGGGTGGGTGACCCGCCCGCGCTCGGTGATCGTGCCGGCGTCGACGTCGACCGTGAAGCCCACCAACCCCACGAAGGGATCGGTGTCGTGCGAGCTGACCGGGACGGCGACCAGGCCGTCGTCGGCCCACCACAAGAACGCCCGGTGGTCCCATTCGGCGGCGCTGCCGGTGCGGGGCAGCACCGCCTGGGCGACGCGCGTGGGCGCCGCCGGGTCGGTCACGTCGAACAGCGCCACCTGGGTGCCGAGCCGCCGGCCCTCCTCGGTGGCGTCCTGGCCCACGCCGATCAGCCGGCCCTCGCCGGCCGGGTGCAGGTAGGCGGAGTAGCCGAGCATCTCGAGCTCACCGGTGACGGCCGGGGCCGCTGGGTCGGACAGGTCGACCGTGTAGAGGGGATCGGTCTGCTCGAACGTCACCACGTAGCCGACGTCGCCCATGAACCGCACCGAGTGGATGGTCTCGCCGCGGCCGAGGCCCGACACCTGGCCGACCGGCGCGAGCGCCCCGTCGGCCGGGGCGAGCACCACCACGTGGCTCTCCGACTCGCCGTCCCCCTCGGCCCAGGGTGAGCCGGTGGTGGTGGCGACCCGGAGGTGACCGTCGTGCTCGTCCATGGCGAACTGGTCGAGCAGCCGGCCCTCGACGTGGCCCGACATCTCGTAGGCGGCCTGTGCGGGGTCGCTGATGTCGAACCGGTGGATGTCGGTGCCGTGGTCGCCGCCGCCGGCGACGATGTCCCCGCGGGCGACGACGTCGCCGCCGACCTCGGGCACCGGTGCGGTGTCGCCCCATGCGGGTGCGGCGACGTAGAGGTGGTCCGGCGACGCGTACACGGTCTGCCCGCCGGCCAGCACCCCGGTCGCCTTCGCGCCGGCGACGCCCCGGTCGAGGCCCTCGGACACGTCGATGCTCACCACCGTGACGATGCCGAACCCGGCGAACGTCCGGGGGGCGTGGGCGTCCTCGCAGTCGACGAGCGTGCCCTCGTCGGTGACCTCGCCGTCGCCGTCGAGGCGCTGCCACCCCGGCAGCAGGTCCTGCGGATCGGCCTGCTCGACCACCCCGGCGTTGTGCCGGCGGGCGGCCTCTTCGGCGTCGGCGCCGGGGGCGGCGGGGGTGACGAACGGCAGCCGCTGCTCGGGGTTGGCGTGCAGCACGAGGCGGGCGACGTCGCGGGTCATGCGCGCCGACACGTAGTCGCCCTCGAGGGCGAAGGTGTCGGTGACGGCCAGCGTCTCGCCCGTGATGTCGACCTGCACGACCTGGGTCGTCGCCATCGCGGAGGGCCCCGGTCGCCGGGCGCCGGCGCCCTCGTCGCTCACCGGGACGTCGCCGTAGCCGTGGGCGAACACCAGGGCGCGGTCGCCCGACAGCAGCATCTCGCCACCGCCGAGGTCACCGGGCAGGTCGACCGAGTCCACGACCCGGGCATCCGCCGCGGACACCAGGTGCAGGCGACCGTCGGCGAGGGCGAGGATGCGCTCGCCGTCGGTCTTGACGACATCGGGCTCGTCGACGCCGGCAACCTGCACGTTGGTGTCCGAGAACGAGACGTCGGGGGCCGCCTCGTCGACGGCTCGGCCCGCTGCGCCGGCGTCGAGGTCGGCCGCTGCCGGGGCCGATTCCTCGGCGATGTCGGCGCCCATGGGCCCGTCCATGGTCACCACCTCGCCGGGGAACCCGTAGGCCCCGACCCGGGGCGCCAGCTCGTCGGCGGCCCACTCGCGGAGCTGCTCGCACGAGTCGAGCGGCTCCAGGCTGCTCGCCAGGACCAGGTCTGGCGCCGGGGCGGTGGGACCGGCGTCCGGGTCGTCGCCCGAGCACCCGGTCGCCAGCAGCGCGGTGGCCGCCAGCGCGGCGATGGTGCGGATCGGGCGCATGCCGTTCCCCTGTCTGCGCGTGTGATCTGTCATCGCCCCGTTGGACGACCGGTCCGGCCCGGCCGGTTCCCGCGACGGCGCGCGAGATCTGCCGCCCCGGCGGACGAGGACGCCCCGGCGGTGACCGGTGCGAGGCCTACCGGGTCGGCGATCCGGGGCCGGCGGCGTAGCCGGCGAGCGAGCGCTCGATCCCGTCGGCCAGCACGTCGACGTCGGGGCAGGCGTCGGCGTCGGCGGTGAGGGTCACCGCCAGGGTGCCCTCGTAGGACAGCACGGCGACGCCGACGGTCAGGTTGGCGCCGAGGGGGACGATCGGCAGTGCCTCGAGCATGCGGGCCCCGGCCGCGTAGAGCGGCACCGGCGGCCCGGGGATGTTGGTGACGACCAGGTTGACGAGCGGCTGGTACTCGACAGCCCGGGTCAGGATGCGGGCCGCCCGGGGCGGCAGCGCGTTGGCGCTGTCGAGCAGCCGGCCGACCGCGTCCGCCTCGGGCTGCTGCTTCCGCCGGCGCATGGCCTCCACGACCGCAGCGAGCCGCGCGTCCGGGTCGCCGATGCCGACGGCGAGCGGGGCCAGGATGGCACCGACCCGGTTGCCGAGCGCCCCGTGCTCGTCGTCCCGGCGCAACGAGACCGGTACCAGGACCCGGAGCACCAGGTCGGCCGGCAGCACCTCGCCCCGCTCGAGCAGCAGCGAGCGCAGGCCACCGGCCACCGCGGCGAGCACGACGTCGTTCACCGAGCCACCGGCGCGGTGCCCGGCCGCCCTGATGTCGTCGAGGTCGGCCCGCACCCAGGCCAGCCGCCGGGAGCCGCGCAGAGGCCCGTTGAGCGACGAGCGGGGGGCGAGCAACCCGTCGCCGACGATGGCGGCCAGCCCCCGGCCGACGGTGGCGACGTCGCGCAGCGTCCCCATGGGGTCGCGCAGCGCCCGGACGGCCGCCCGGACCGGGGCCGTGGCCTGGCGGCGCACGCCGGCGACCAGCAGGTCGGCGCCGTCCGGCGCAGGCTCGGGCGTCCACGGGCGCCGCGGCGGTGCGGGCGTGTCGGGCTCGAGGTCGAGCAGGATGGTCGCCAGGTCGACTCCGGAGACGCCGTCGACCAGCGCGTGGTGGACGCGCTCGATCAGTCCGATCCGGTCGCCGTCCAGTCCGGTCACGAGGTGCAGGTCCCACAGGGGTCGGTCGCGGGGGAGGACCGCGCTCTGGATCTGCTCGGCCGCCCGTCGCAGGGCGTCGTCGTCGCCCGGCGCGGGCAGCCGCAGCTCGCGGACGTGCCGGGCGACGTCGAAGTGGGGGTCGTCGACCCACCGGGGCCGGTCGACCTCGTAGGGCACCGGGGCCAGGAGGCGGCGCAGCCGGGGCAGGGCGTCGAGACGGGCGGCGATGCGCTCGCGCAGATCGTCGAGGCGCAGCTCGCCCCGGTCGTCGACGAGGGGGCCGGCCTCGAAGGTGGCGACGGCGCCCACGTGCACCGGTGTCCCCGGGTGCTCGAACCACACGAACGCGGCGTCGAGCGTGGTGAGGCGGTCGTCGGCGGTCACGCCCGGCTCCGGCGGGGGCGGCGCGAGGTCGACGGCCGCATCCGCCCGAGCGCGATGAGCTCGTCCAGTGCGTCGTCGAGGCAGGTGCCGAGGAGCTCGGGGTCGGTGACGGCCATGCGGTCGCAGGCCAGGCCGACGCAACCGGTGCGGGTGTGCGAGACCAGCGTGATGCTGAGCGCGGCGCCCGTCGGCGGGGCGAAGGCCCAGAGGCGGTCGATGCGCGCGCCCCCGATGTAGGCGGGGCGCGCGAGACCCGGCACATCCACGACGTCGACGTCGATGGACCGCAGCATCCCGCCGAAGACGCGCACGACCAGCGGCCGGGGCAGCAGGTTGAGGCCCGCGGCGATCAGGCCGCTCGAGCGCAGCGCCGGTTCGGCCCGCCAGCCCCGCACGATCGCCCCGGCGATCTTGACCCGGATCCGGGGGTCGGGGTCGTCGATCGGCAGGGTGAACCGGGCGGGCACGAAGCGGTTGCCGCCGAGGTGGTCGCCCTCGCGCCGGATGCTGATGGGCATCGTCACCCGCACCGCGGGCACCGGCGTCCCCTGCGCCCGGTGGTACGAGGCCAGGGCCCCGGCGACCGCGGCGAGCAGCACGTCGTTGATGGTGCCCCCGGTGGCCCGGGCCGCTCGGTGCAGCGTGGCGAGCGGGCGCTCGGTGACGGCGAGCCAGCGATCGAGGCTGCGCCCGGCGAGCTCGGGGGACCCGTCGGCCGCCGGAGCGAGCAGCCGCGCCGCCGACCGGCCGAACCGCAGCGGCGCGCTGACGGCGTCCGCCGGATGCCGCACGGCGTCGAGGGCGCCTCGGGCCACGACCGCGAGACCGGTCGTCAGGGCCCCGAGGGGCCCGCCGGGGGCCGTGCCGGCGGCGGGGGTCGCGGGGGCGGACTCGGCACGCGGGGCTGGTGCGGGGCGGCGGGAGCGGTCGAACAGCCGGTCGGCGATCTGGATGGCCCCCATGCCGTCGGTGATGGCGTGGTGGAACCGCAGCACGACGGCGGCGCGCCCGTCGTCGAGGCCGTCGACGATCGTCAACGTCCACGGGGAGCGCGCCGGATCGAAGGCGGCAACGGCGTCGGGCTGGACGACCTCGAGCATGCTGTCGAGGTCGCCGCCCGGCGCGAGCACCCGGCGGACGTGGTGGGCGAGCGACGGCTCGCCGGTGTCCTCCCAGCGGGGGCGGCCCAGGTCGAGGGGCGGTCCGACGATCCGCTGGCGCAACCGGGGGATCGTGGCGACCGCCCGTTCGATGGTGGCCTCGACCCCCTCGGGCGTGGGCGACCGGTCGAGCAGGCCGACCACCAGGATCGGCGATCGCAGGACGGGGTCCGATTCGATGCGCCACATCAGGCTGTCGGGGGCCGACAGCTCCCGGGGCAACGTACGTTCCACCACGGTGCACCTCGCTCTCTCTGCGTGCCACTGTGGGCGCGTACCTACCCCGCTCGCCAGGGGCCAATGTCACGGTCGCCCGGGGGACAGCGGGACTTCCGACCCTGACCGGTTGGCGCCGGACCGCCGTATCGTCGGGGGAGACGGAAGGATCGCCGGCCATGACCAGGTTCATCCCGATGCGGAGCCCGGCCGGGGACACTGGCGAGCCCGACCGGGGCACGGTGAGCTGGAACGGGCGCTCGCTGGCCTACGAGGTGTACGGCGGGGGCGACCGGCTGGTGGTGCTGCTCCACGGGCTGCTCATGGACACCCACCTCAACAAGGGGGTGGCACACGCCCTGGCGGCCCTCGGGTACCGGGTCGTGCTGCTCGACCTGCTCGGCCACGGCAACAGCGACAAGCCCCGGCACGCGGCCGAGTACCGCATGGACACCTACGCCGACCAGGTGCTGGCGCTGCTCGACCACCTGGAGGCGGACCAGGTGGTGCTGGGCGGGGTCTCGCTGGGCGCCAACGTGTCGCTGCACTTCGCCGCCCGCCACCCCGACCGGGTGCGGGCCCTGCTCATCGAGATGCCGGTGCTCGAGCGGGCGGTGCCGGCGGCGGCGCTGACGTTCGTCCCCGCCCTGCTCACCGTGCACTACGCGCTGCCGGTGGCCCGCGCCGTCAGCCGGCTGGTGCGCCGGGTGCGCCCGACGGGCAACGCGCTGTTGGACAGCGCCCTGGCTCCGCTGGCCTCGCCGCCCGACGTGTCGGCGGCGGTGCTGCACGGCATCCTCGTCGGCCCGAC
>JAFGPU010000281.1 GCA_016936035.1 Acidimicrobiales bacterium | reverse complement strand
TCGCCCTTGGGGCGGTCGGCCTTGCGGTCTTCGCCCTTGGGGCGGTCGGCCTTGCGGTTCTCGCCCTTGCGGGTCTCACCCTTGCGTCCCGGCCGGCGACGGGACTGCCCGCGTGCGGCACGCTCGGCCGCGGGGTCGGGCTCGATGTCGAAGATGTGGGCGATCTCCGGCAGGCGGGTCGCCAGGCGGGCGATCGTGGCCCGCAGGTCCGGCGCCAGGTTCGTCGGAAGCGACTGGGGCACGACCCGCCGGCGCACCGGCGAGTAGGCCAGTGCATCGAGGACCGTGGCCCAGCGGTCGGGGCCGGTGTCGCTCGTGAGTGACGCAGCGGTGGCCTCGGCGAGCTGGGTGGCGATGTCGCCCGGGATCGGGGCACCGGCCTTGGGCGGTCGCGAGCTGAGCCGCAGCGCCCGGACCACGCGGCCGGCGTTGACGGTCTCGGCCAGCTCGGTCAGCCAGGCGGTGTGCTCCTTCTCGACGCGAGCGGCGAGCGCCTCGCGCAGCTGCGTGGCGAGCGCCCGGGCCTCGTCGTCGCGCCCGGCGTCGCCTGCGGCGTTGACCACCGACCGCAGGTCGCGCAGATCGACGTCGTCGACGATCGCTGCCGCCGCCTCGGCGCGGTCGCGCCACAGGGCGGCTTGCGCGCGCGGGCGCAGCTCTTCCGCGGCCCGCACGAGGGCGTCGGGCTTGACCTCGGGCTTGCCCTCGGCGCGGAGCTGCTCGTTCTGCTTGTCGATCGCCTGCCGCACGGACGGGATGCCGCCGGCCAGCAGCTGCTCGACGATGGGGCGCTGCTCCGGCGCCACCGAGTCGAGAAGGGCGGTGCGGTGGGCCTTGCCGGGGCGCAGGCGCTTGGGCTTGGGCTTCTCCGGTACGGGCGGCGGTGCCGGCCGCGACGACCTGTCGTGACGCGCGTCCTGGCGCTCGCGGCCTCCGCGCCGGTCGCGGCGACCCTGGCCGTCGCGACCGTCACGGCCCCGGTCGTTGCGCCGGCGGCCGCGCTCGCCCGAGCGCTTGGGGGCCAGGGTGGAGGTGACGAGCGGCTGGTCGGAGGACCCCGAGGACTTGAGCTCGAGGCGTTCCGGCTCGGCGCGCGGGGCGCGGGGCGGCAGGACGGCCACCACGCTGAGGCCGTCGAGGTAGCCCTCGATCTCCGCGCGCAGCACCTGGCCGACATGCGCTCCACTGGGGAGGATCGCACCCTCGAGGGTGCCCTTTGGCTCTCGGGCACCCGCGGCTCGCCAGGTCCAGGACCCGTCCTCGCGAGAGCTGGTGAGCTCGATGTCGATCCGGCGGGACATAGATGGGCAACGCTAGCGCGCCACGGCGCTGGGACTCCTACCCGAAAGGCGCATCCGGCGTGTGCCACGTGTCACGGCGGCCCTGCGGGGACCTCAACGACGAGACCACGCATCCGGCTGCCGCAGGAACTGCTCGGCGGCGGGCGGCAGGGTGCCGGCCACGATGTCGTCCAGCGTCACGTTCTCGAGGATCGAGCGCAGGGCGGCGCGCGTCGCCACCCACACGCTCTGGAGGTTGGTGGCCGCACCGCGGTACTCGACGGTCTCGGGCGGGGTGCCGTGGACGTCGGCGAGGGGGCCCTCGACCGCGCGGATGATGTCGGCGACGGTCAC
Organism: Acidimicrobiales bacterium; assembly: GCA_016936035.1. Lineage (GTDB taxonomy): Bacteria > Actinomycetota > Acidimicrobiia > Acidimicrobiales > VFJN01 > ZC4RG19. The sequence continues at coordinate 4,548 of JAFGPU010000281.1, read as the reverse complement.
CTCGTCGGCCGGCTTCGCCAGCCAGTAGCCGCCCACCGCCCCGCGCTGACTCGCGACCAGGCCGGCGCGGCGCAGGTCGGCGAGGATGTTCTCCAGGAACTTGGGAGGGATGTCCTGACTGGCCGCCACCGCCTCGCCCTTCACGGGACCGGCGGGGGCGCAGGCCAGCTCCGCGGCTGCCCGTACTGCGTAGTCGACCTTGGCGGTGATGCGCACGGTGCCCTTCCTACCCCGTCGGCGGCGTGGCCTGGGCGATCACGGTGGGGGCGGGGCGACGTCGACAGAGACCTGACGGGTCGTTAGATTTAGAACCCGTTCTAATCGCGTCCGACCGGCCCGGCACCGCCGGCTCCACTCGACGCAGCGCAGATCTCGGAGGGGCTCAGTGAGAAGACGTCGCCATGTCATCGCCGCGGTGGCCGTCCTGGCACTCGTGGCGGGGGCGTGCACCCGCGCCGAGGGCGAGACCGAGATCGGCGGCGCGGTCGGCGCCCCGGCAGAGAGCGACGAGGGTGCCGGCGAGGGCACACCGGCGACCGGCAGCAGACTCGACCAGGGCGGGTTCGGCGACCTCGAGGAGGTCTGCTCGGACGGGGAGCCGGGCTCGGCCACCGAGACCGGGCTCACGCCTGACGAGATCAGGCTCGGCACCATCACCGACAGGGGCTCCGCCGAACGGCCGGGGCTCACCCAGGAGATGTACGACACGGCCGTGGCCTTCGCCGCCTGGTGCAACGAGCACGGCGGCATCGGGGGCCGCACGGTCGTCATCGACGACCTCGACGCCAAGCTGTTCGAGTACGGGCAGCGCATCGGTGACGCGTGCCAGCAGGACTTCGCCCTCGTCGGCGGGGGAGGCGTGTTCGACGCCCAGGACAACGGCGCACGGGTCGCCTGCGGCCTCGTCAACATCCCCGGGTACGCCGTCACCCCCCAGGCGCGCGTCGCCGAGTTGCAGGTGCAGCCCGTGCCCAACCCCGTCTACTCGTTCGCCTCCGCGGGGTACCGGTGGATCCAGGGGCGATTCCCGGAGGCCGGCAAGCTCGGCATCCTGTGGGTCAACCTCGACGGTCCCGCCACGATCCACGACCAGATCGTGGAGATGGCCGAGACGATGGGCTTCGAGGTCGTGTTCGACGAGCAGTACCGGCCGATCGGCGAGACCGGCTGGCGGGGCTTCGTGCAGAAGATGCGCGAGGCGGGCGTGACCACCTTCGAGATGGTCGGCGAGCCCGAGAACATGGTGGCCCTGCAGCAGGCCATGCAGACCGAGGGCTGGTACCCCGAGGTGATCCACCTGCAACCCAACTTCTTCGACCGGAAGTACGCAGAGGAGGGGAGCGGCAGCGTCAGCGAAACCACCTACATGCGGTCGCCGTTCCCCACCTTCGACATGGCGGACGAGGTGCCCGCCATGGCCGACTACCTCGAGCTCATGGAGCGGTACAACCCCGAGGGCAAGACGGCGATGCTGGGGATGCAGGGCATGTCGGCGTTCCTGCTCTTCGCCACCGCCGCCAAGGAGTGCGGCGCCGAGCTGACCCGCGCGTGCGTCCTCGAACAGGCCGGCGCCCAGGAGGGCTGGACGGCCGGCGGGCTGCACTCGCCGCAGACCCCCGGGAACCAGGTGGCGACCCAGTGCAGCCTGGCGATCCGTGTGACCCCCGACGGCTTCGTGTACGACGAGGAGCTCACCCGGCCGAACGAGGGCATCTACAACTGCGATCCCGGCAACGTCGTCGAGCTCACCGACGACTACGGGGTGCCCAAGCCGGCGGCCTGAGCCCTCTCTCCGCATGGACCAGTTCCTCCAGGCATCGATCACCGGACTCGCCACCGCGGCCATCCTCGCCGTGGCCGCGAGCGGCCTGGTGCTCACCTACACCACCACCGGCATCTTCAACTTCGCCCACGGGGCGGTGGGCATGCTCGGGGCCTTCGCCTACTGGCAGCTGCGCTTCGAGTGGGGCTGGTCGGCGCCGCTCGCCCTGGTCGTCGTGCTCGGGGTGCTCGCCCCGCTCCTCGGCGTCGCGATCGAGCGCGTGGTCATGCGGGGCCTGTACGACGCACCCGAGACCAGCCGCGTCGTCGTCAGCATCGGTCTGCTCGCCGCCCTGCTCGGCCTCGGCCTGTGGGTGTGGCCCCCGGACGTCGCCCGCCCACTGGTCAGGTTCTGGGGGAACGAGAGCGTCGCCGTGCTGGGCGTGGCCGTCACCTGGCACGACGTCGCAGCCTTCGCTACCGCCATCGGGCTGGCGGTCGGGCTGCGGCTCCTGCTCTACCGCGCCCGACCCGGGGTGGCGATGCGGGCCGCCGTCGACGACCGGTCGCTGGCGATGCTCAACGGCGCCCGGCCGCACCGCTCGGCGATGCTGGCGTGGGCCATCGGCTGCACCACCGCGGCCGTCGCCGGCATCCTCGTCGCACCGTCGGTGGGGCTGTCGCACGTCAACCTCACCCTCATGATCGTCAACGCCTACGCGGCGGCGATGATCGGGCGGTTGCGCAACCTGCCGATGACCTTCCTCGGGGCGATCCTCGTCGGGTTGCTCGACGCCTACGCCCTGGCCTACCTGCCGACCGACGGCATCCTGCTCGCCCAGTTCCGCTTCGCCATCCCGGTGATCCTGCTGTTCGTGGTGCTGATGGCGTTGCCGCAGGGCCGCCTGCGCGGCCACAGCACCCGGGCGACCCGCGAGATCGTCCCCCGGCCCCCGTGGCTCGGGTCGCTGGCGACCGCGGCCGGCTTCGTCGTCGCCGGCGTGGTGACCGCGCAGGTCGTGACAGGCCCGGACGCGGTGTCGGTCCAGAAGATCGTGGCCGTGGCCATCATCGGGCTGTCGCTCGTACCGCTGGTGGGCTTCGCCGGGCAGCTGTCCCTGTGCCAGATGAGCTTCGCCGGCATCGGCGCGGTCCTCATGGCGCACCACGGCCACGGCGGCGACCCGCGGGGCCTGCTGGTCGCCGCGGTCGTCACCGGGGTGATCGGCGCCCTGGTGGCGCTGCCGACCGTGCGGATGGCGGGCATCTACCTGGCGCTGGCCACGGCGGCGTTCGCCATGCTGCTCGACCAGTGGATCTTCGGGCTGCGCGACTTCGAGATCGGCTCGACGACCATCCGCATCTTCGGCACGGGTTCGGTGACGGTCGACCCCGTCGATGTGCCCGGCGTACGCAGCGAGCAGGACATGCTGGTGTTCCTCAGCATCGTGTTCGCGTTGATGTACCTGCTGGTCGTGGGCGTGCGGCGCAGCACCTTCGGCCAGCGCCTGCTGGCGCTCAAGGACAGCCCGGCCGCGTCGGCGACGTTGGGCATCAACACCACGGTGGTGAAGCTGGTCGTGTTCAGCGCCTCGGCCGCCATGGCCGGCTTCGGTGGTGCGCTGTACGGCGGCACCCTCGGCGCCGTCGGTCCTCAGAGCTTCGCCTTCGTGCAGAGCCTGCCGCTGCTCCTGCTCGGCGTCGTGGGCGGCATCGGCACCGCGGCGGGCGCGCTCGTCGCCGGTGTGCTCATCGGGGGGCTGCCGCTGCTCATCGACGTCGCCCCCTGGTTCGAGAACGTGAACCGGGTCCTGCCCGGCACCATGGGCATCGCGCTCGGCCGCAACCCCAACGGCATCGCCCACTCGGTGCGCGAGGCGCTGGCACCCCTGCGGCGGCAGCCGGTGCTGCTGGCCGGGACGGCCGTCGGTGTCGTGGCCGTCGTGGCCCTGCGCCTCGGCGACGTGCTCACCGGCGGGCCGTTCGCGCTCGCGCTCGTCGGCGAGGTCGCCGCAGGCGGCCTGGCCGCGCAGCTGCTCGAGGCCCGGCGTCGTCCCGCCGGCACCGAGATCCCGGCCGGCACCCCGATCCCCGCCGGTACAGCGGTGTCCGACGAGGACCGGGACGACGGGCCGGGGCCGCTCGAGTGGGCGGGCGTCGATCGACCGTTCACCGACGACGAGGTGGCGACCCTCGATCGGGTGCTCGGGCTCTCGCCCCGAGCGGCGCCCGCTCCCGCGCTGGTGGCGGCGCCGGGCTCCGGAGGCGACCGGTGACCGGCCGGCACCGGATGACGGCGCCGGCCCTCGAGGTCAGGAACGTGACGGTGCGCTTCGGCGGCCACCGGGCGCTCGACGACGTCTGCCTGGTGGCCCCGGCCGGCGAGGTGACTGGCCTGATCGGGCCCAACGGCGCCGGGAAGACCACGCTGTTCAACGTGGTGACGGGCCTGCAGGCCCCCCAGCGGGGCACCGTGCACCTCGGGGGTGACGACGTCACCCGCCTCGCCCCCTACCGGCGGGCGCGTCGTGGCCTGGCTCGCACCTTCCAGCGGCTCGAGCTGTTCGGCCTGCTGACGGTGCGGGAGAACGTCGAGCTGGCAGCCTCGGTACGGGGGCGCCGCCGTCCCGGGCCGAGCGCGGACGAGGCACTCGAGCTCGTCGGGCTGGCCGACCTCGCCGAGGTCCGGGCCGACGAGCTTCCCACCGGCAAGGCGCGGCTCGTCGAGCTCGCGCGGGCGCTCGCCACCGGGCCCCGGGTGCTGCTGCTCGACGAGCCCGCGTCCGG